>JBLIFO010000009.1:0-33868 GCA_047633875.1 Marinoscillum sp.
AAAATATTCCCAATCCATTAAAGGATATCGATGGATTCCTTATGTGAAACGACTTACAACAATACCTAAATTCCATAATTTCCCTCCACCTGCAAAAACATAATTTAGCCTAACATGTTGTTATCTCTCATTATATATAGCAAAACAACAATTTTTTAGAATGCCAATGTTTGATAATAATCCAATCAATCCTGATTTTTTAAAGAATATTGAGCGACCTGCTGACGTAATGCGCGAACAGAATCGACTCTTGATTGAAGAGATTCGATTACAACAAGAAGCGAATCGGATTCTTTCGAACTCTTCAAGACGTACAACGATTGCAAATCTTTCCCGACCTTAGTCGGAATGACTCAGGTTGAGGCTCTCACACCACCGTACGTACGGGTCGCGCCTGCCGGCAAGGCAAGTATACGGCGGTTCGTAAAGCATAGATTATCGCTCTTTACACCGATAACCCTTTCCACTACTTCTAAGATAAGGCTACACAAAGGCTCTTTATCTAATTTTCACTTCACAATACGTTCAGTTGGGGACGCCTCAATGCTATTAAGTTAAGAGAAAAGCTTATTCAATGATGGTTTAAATCAAGTTTTTTATTAAATTACGTTATAAGCTAAAAATAACGATTTGAACAATCTCACCTACCAGCAGAAGGAATCTGAAGTTTCTTCAAAAAAAAATCTGTGATTTTATACATAGTCCAGAGAATATTCTCAAATACAGATCGTCCTTGACCAATTTCACGAGGCAGTCACCATTAAGTTTTCCAGCTGTTGTCACTTCAATTCTCCATTTATTCAAAGAGTCCGTTGAGTTTAACCTTCATAAGCTCTTTGTTGATCTTGAGGGAAACACAATAACTGGTAGTGCTTTCTCGCAAGCACGGTATAAAATAAATGCATTTTTTTTCAAGGATTTGACCGATCTGGTTAGAATGGGTTATGATTCATCTAATAAACTCTTATGGAAGGGTCATCTGTTAATTGCTGGTGATGGGAGCACATTAAACCTGCCTCCTTCCAAAGAAATAGAAGAAGATTTTCAAGCATATTCTACTACCAATGATGGTACAAGCACTTATCTAGCTAGGACGTTTTTTCTTTATGATGTGCTTAACGATTT
This sequence comes from Marinoscillum sp., assembly GCA_047633875.1. Classification (GTDB taxonomy): domain Bacteria; phylum Bacteroidota; class Bacteroidia; order Cytophagales; family Cyclobacteriaceae; genus Marinoscillum. The sequence continues at coordinate 1,126 of JBLIFO010000009.1, forward strand.
TGTGTTGCATGGAGAGATGTCTAATATGAAAGTTGGTGAAAAAACTTTGTTGGTGAACGCCTTAAAATTGGATTTCCCCAAAGAGAGTATCTTTTTATTAGATCGTGGCTTTGGCCATTTTACTACTATAAAAGAGCTCTCCGTAAGGAAAAAGGATTTTTGCGTACGCTTGCCGAATATGTCCAATTTCACAGAAAATTGTTTGGAACGATCTGAGGATGATTTTCTTGTAACCTGGAACCCTTCCCCAAAAGAGTTGAAAAATTGTAAGATCAATGATTTGGAAGCTACTCCCATGCCTATGCGGATCGTAAAGGTGCTACTCAATAATGGAGAAATAGAATTATTAGCCACTAGTTTAATTGACCAGAAAAAGTACACCAAAAAAGATATTGAAAAACTCTATCATTATCGATGGGGAGCTGAAGAGGGGTTTAAGAACTATAAGTCTAAAATGAAAGTAGAACAATTTGGAGCTCGCAAGACTCAGGGAGTTCTACAGGAGTTCTATGCTCACATATTCAACATGAATCTTGTTGGCCTCTTTGGACAGCAGGCTGACAAATGCATCAAGGAAAAAACAAAGCATCGAAAGCTCATTTATCAATATAACTGGCAGACAGCTTTTCGCATACTCAGGGAAAAAATTACTGACTGGCTTGTCGGGAAAGAAGTTGAGCTCCTAATCGAACGGATGATCAATGCGATGAGTCAATCTATGACTGCTGTTAAGCCGAATAGATCCTTTGCAAGAGATTCTAGAAATATGAAGAAAAAACTTAGGGTTACTCAGTTCTATAAGTAGAAATACCTCTCTATTCAACTATTGTTAAACGTGGCTTGATCTACTTGGGATAGCTATGTTCAAATTAAAAAATTCTTGAATAACATTGGAGTTCTAAGCCATTCATCAGAGCCTTGAAGCTAGTTTAAAGCAAATAATAATGGGATCGGAACTTGAAATATTCCGTAATCCATTTTCAAGCTGATGCTTCTGCAAAGGATGACCTTAACTTAATAGCATTGAGGCGTGCCCCACTAGGCGTGCCCATTCAAAACCTACCTGATGATATAAGTCATTTAATCTTTTTGCCCATTTTGATCTCCTAGTAGTCAAAATTTGCGTAAATAGAAAAGACAACCAATACTTCAACCAAGATGAAAGCCTTTAAATACGTCGCTACTCTCATATTTTTAATTAGTGGGTTCTTTGTCGTTCACTTTTTCTCAAATCCATATAAGTCAGAGCACCCCACTTTAAATGAAACATCTGCTTTAACTGATATCCATTTGAGTAATGTGAAATATTACGCCAAGGAAAACTCACTTGATAGAAGTTTACTTCACCTTGATCAAGCTATAGGAATGATAAGGGAAATACAAACTGATATTGATACAGAAAGTTACGAAATGATCAATGAGGCGATTAAAGGATTAGAAAAAGTGAGAGGTGATATCGAAAAAGGTGAGTTAGATAAAGAATCCCTAGATACCAACTTTGAGAACGCGCTAAATCAACTTGCTAGGGCAGAACTTCGGGTATCTGAACGATATGCGGAAAGCAATCGACCAGAGTTAGCCAAAGTAGCTCTGAAATATGCCAATATGCACCTTAAAAGCTCATTTGGATATTCTAGTAGGCCAGATTTTAAGCTGGAACAGCATATCTATGTTGAAATAGACTCATTATTACATACAGAGACTGTTGCTTCTGTAATATTGCTCGAAAAAATTGAGTCTATAATAAAAGAAATAGACAATCTAATAGCTCAACCATTGAGCGAGTAAAAACTCTCAAAAGTAAAGATCTCTGGCCACTTTGAAGGTGTTGGTATGAGCTTCAATTATCAACCTAATATCCTCTGAATATCCACCTCCCATTGTGATAACAACGGGTATCTGGTATTTCTTTGTGAGTGAAAGCACATGCTCATCGCGCCTTTTACAACCAGCGATACTTAACCCGAGTCGACCAAGCTTATCTGTAGCCAAAACATCTACACCTGCTTGATAGAAAATAAATTCCGGTTTATGACTTTCTATTAATTGTTCCAATTTTTCTAAAAGCAGTTTCAGATACTCTTCATCTCCTATGGCATCTTCTAATTCAATATCTAGATCGGACGCCTCTTTGTGCATCGGGTAGTTCCTTTTTCCGTGCATGCTAAAAGTAAAGACTGGTGGACTATCAGTGAATATTTCCGCAGTACCATTGCCTTGATGGACATCCAGATCCACTATCAAAATTTTCTTAACTATGCCATTATCAAGTAAGTATTGAGCCGCTATCGCCTGGTCGTTGAGTAGACAAAATCCCTCAGCTCTATCACTATAAGCATGATGTGTACCTCCAGCAATATTAAAAGCCACTCCATTTCCCATTGCGAAATGGGTGCATTCCAAAGTGCCTCCGTTAATGGTAAGCTCTCTCTCCACTAAAGAATCAGACAGTGGGAAGCCACTTCTTCTTTCTTCTGATTTTGTCAATCTTAGGTCTCGAAGTTTCTCCCAGTATTCCCTAGTATGTACAGCCAGCACTTCTTTCTCTGTGAGTTTGCGAGGAGCAAAAATATCTTCTTCGCCAATGATACCTTCGAGGAGTAATTGGGAAGGTAAAAGGTCATACTTCTCCATTGGAAACCGATGCTTCGGAGGCAAAGGATGATTGTATTCTTTGGACCAGGCTACTTTAAACATAGCTACCTAACTGAACGCGAAAGAAGTGGTTTGAAAATTACTTATAAAAGGCCTTGTACCATTTCACAAAACTTTCAATTCCCTCCTCAATAGATGTTTTTGGCTCATAGCCAGTTTCTTTTTTCAATTCAGTCACATCTGCGTAGGTACTTACCACATCACCTTCTTGCATAGGCATGAGGTTCTTCTTCACCTCCACTCCTAGCGCTTTCCCAAGCACATCTATGAAATCCATCAATTGCACAGGCTTACTGTTACCTATGTTAAAGATGCGATAAGGGACATTGTTATGATTCGGCTTAGGGATCGACTCTAATACACCACAGACTCCAGTGACAATATCGCTGACGTAGGTAAAGTCTCTCTGCATATTGCCATTATTGTAAACATTGATCGCTTCTCCGTTTGAGATTGCTTTTGCGAAAAGCATAGGAGCCATATCTGGCCTTCCCCACGGACCATAGACCGTGAAAAACCGCAAACCTGTAGAAGGAATACCGAATAAGTGGCTGTAAGTATGAGCCATCAACTCGTTACTTTTCTTGGTAGCGGCGTACAGACTTGCTGGTTGATCTACTTTGTGATTTACGGAGAAAGGCTGCTCATTATTAAGTCCATAAACGCTGGAGCTACTGGCGTATACCAAATGCTTCACGGGATATTCTCGACATGCTTCCAATATGTTATTGAATCCTACTACGTTGGATTGGATGTAAGCTCTAGGATTATCAATACTGTACCTCACACCTGCTTGAGCAGCCAAATGAATTACATAGTCGAGTGAGGAATTTTTGAAAAGGTCCGTTAGAGCCTTTTCATCAGAAATATCAACTCTAGTGAACTGGAAACGATCGTATAGTCTGCTTTTAGTAACCTTGCCGTAACGAATGAAATCAGGATGAATTCCTAATTCTTTCAATCGTTCAAATTTCAATGTCATCGGATAATAGTCATTGATGTTATCCAAGCCTATCACCTCGTATTCTTCCGAAGATTCCATGAGCATTTTCACAAGATGAAAACCGATGAATCCTGCAGCACCCGTGACAAGTATTTTTTTATTCATAATGTCCTATTCTGATTGTTAGGTATTTTACCTCAAAGCTCATCGGCTAATAGACCACCAATCCTTTTCGAAATATCGGTAGAGCTTATTATTATTGGTATTATCTAAATTGACAGTACTGGATAACCCTACTTTGGTGGATTGTCTTACAGACACAAATCTCCCAAACCTAAAAGGGGCTGGCACCACGTACACAGGTGATTTCAACCTCGAGAGGTTACCGCTCACCCAAATATCATCAACAAAGAAGGCTTCCTTTGGTGCTTTATCAAGCTGGTGAACGGTTCGATCAAACAGTTTAGGCTTCACCGCAAAGCTGGCTGCACCTTGTAAACAATCCACTCTAACTGGCTGAGATACGGAATTGTCTCTTCTATAAAAACGAACAATCCCTCCATATAACTGCACTTTATCAGCATGGTCAAAAGTAAGTGGAACTGTCCAGCCTGATAAAGTCATCGCTGCATCTGGAAGAAGCTTGGCATGATAAACATAATTTTCCACCATCTCTTTCGGGTAAATCTGATCATCATCCAGCACAATGATTAATTGATCTGGCGCATCTTTATATAAATCCAAAGTAGGTAGCATTTTGGTGGCAGGTCCAAGGTCACTTTCTAACCAATTGATCTCCACTAGAGGATGATTTTTTACATATTCCGGAATCACATAATTTGTCTTATCTCTTTTGAAATGTCGAGGAAGGTTGATGATGATTTTGGCTGGTAATACCGATTGATCAGTGAGTGAATTCAACGTAGGTTCGAATCCTCGGAATCTGGTTGGTAAAATAGAAAGTGAGATTACGGCCTCAGCACGCTCCTTGCCCGTCATCTTTCTAATCCAATACTCAGGACTTTTGGTCCTAAGTCTCATCAGTCTCACTATTTCCCTAAATATTCGCACAATTCATTTTCTATAGATTCATGGCAAAATTAGCCGATTATGTAACATTTCCTCAAAAGCTCGCTTGGCTTATCTCAAAGAGTATTTTGTGAAAGTTTAGTTAAGTTTGCATCTCCTTTTTTTGAGCATTACTCCTGTTGACCTGTGGATAAAAAACATTGGATAAATCCTGAAGAAAGGATAGAATATTACCTCAACCACCACCAGTCTATCAAGCTGAATCTAAATGCTCTAAAGCAGGTCAAACAGCGTACTTTTTGGACAAAGACTGATGTTAATTATTTTTCATTCTCAGACTTCAAAGGAAGTCTGGCACATTGGTATTGTAAGCATCTCATGCACCTCCCACTATTAAGAGAACTAAGGGCTTTACCATTTTACAAAAGTTATCGTGACCTACATACACTCATAGATTTTTTTCAACCATTTGATGCGTTAGCATCGGATATTGAAGATGTAAAATTCCCGATATTCTATGGTGAATCGGGCGCTACGGACAGCTTGCCTATCATCAGGAAAGCAAGGCACGTCGAAGATAACAATGCTGTTTTGTTCGATTTTAGATCGTTAAGATATAATTCTCCTTGTCTCACTGTTGATAAAAACGATAAAGTGTGGAGCAAAAAAAGTAATGGCGTTGTATGGAGAGGCGCCACTACTGGCGAAGGTTTAAGAGAAAATTTTGTTGAAAGTTATTTTGAGAAATACGACATTGGATTTTCCACAGTCAAACAAAAACCACACTTAGCCCGCTATACTAAAAAGAGAATTTCTGTCAGTGAACAGCTTAATTATAAGTTCATTGTTAGTTTACAAGGAAATGATTTGGCTAGTAATATCCGGTGGGCATTATTTTCCAACTCTGTTCTTGTCATGCCAAAACCTTTGTGGACATCATGGACAATGGAAGAAAAACTTATTCCATATGTGCATTATCTTCCTCTGAATGATGAGCTGACCAACCTAGATGAAATCCTCACTTGGGCGGCAGAAAATGATACACAGTGTCAAGAGATTGCGCAGAATGGCAAACAATATGTAACCCAATTTCTCGACAGAAAATATAATACTGAAGTGAAAATGATGTTTTTGAAGGAATATGCAAAACGCCTTGAAATTATAGAATGACCAAATTTGAATTATGATAGATATACTAATGCTGTCCACTAAGGACATTGATATATACACTCAATATTCCATCCCAATTTGGAAGAAATACTGTGCCCGACACGGTTATAATTTCTACCATTTCGGTGAAAAGCTAATTCCTGATATGGCTTTCACTTGGAGTAGGATTAAAATGATCCAGGACCATTTCAAGGTAACTAAGGCGGATTATGTGGTGATGGTGGATGCTGATACTTTCATCTATCAAAATCAATTGGGTCTGAGTTTGGAATCGCTCATAGATAAGCACATGACGAACCAGAAGCAGATTCTCTTTCAAAAAGACGGCTCAAATACGCTAGGTATTTACTTCTCGCACAATTTTAAACTTAGCTGGGAGCTTAAGCGATGGACACTTCCCAATGCCGGATTCAACATCATGAAAAACAGTGCAGATGTTCGTAGCATGATTGACGAATGGCTGACGCTCGGTCAAGGAAAACTAAGGCATCTTGCCGACGTTCATCCGAGAACTCAAAATGTTCTACTCCGAGGTGTAATGCAGGAGCCTAAATATGACAATATTATTGGCTACCTGCCTTCCGAGATTGTGAGTAAGAGAAACACTAAGTTTTGCAAGCATTTATCAGCAATGTCTAAGGAGCAGATTGCTGAGGGTATTAAAATAGAATACGATAAACATGACTGGTAATCTTGATTACCAAATCACTTTGTATAATTGCTGGCAGTTGCTGATAAAATGAGTGAACCTTTGTCAAGTCACGTCCTGAACGAGCCATCAGTTTGTATAGTGCTCATAAACTGGAATCAATTGAACCTGACTCTGGATTGCTTAGATTCTTTGAAACGAATTCACTACACCAACTTTAAAGTGGTAGTGGTTGATAATAACTCCAAAGAAGACCCCACTAAACAAATCAAAGCTTCTTTCCCAGATACTGTAGTACTTCGCCAAATGGAAAATCTTGGCTTTGCTGAAGGCAACAATGTAGGCTTTCGATACGCTTATGAGCATGATTTTGAGCTTGTGCTAGCCTTGAATAATGATACGATAGTATCAGAAAGTTTCTTAAAAATCTTGGTAGATGCGTTAAGAGATAATAATAAAAACTACACGGCTATTTCACCAAAAATCTACTTCAAGCATGACCCCAAAATGATCTGGGCGCTAGGTGGAAAAGTCAGTATCGCCAAAGCCAAAGGCTACAGTTACCAGCGAAAGGTTATGGATAAAGGGCAATTCGAAAAGGATATTAAACCCGACTATTTAACTGGCTGCTGTCTTTTGATCAAGGCAGATGTATTAAAAGCATTCGAGGGATTCAATAAAGACTATTTTGCCTACTACGAAGATACTGACCTCTCTTATAGGCTTACTAGGGCAGGTCATCAATTAGGTATTGTGCAGGAATCGGTCATTTGGCATGTAGCTGGCGGATCTAGCAGACCTAACAAAAGAAAACCACCGTTCCTCACTTATTTAGGTACTAGAAATAGATTGATGTTTTTCAGGACTAATATGTCCGGATTTAAGAAAATATACACCGTTTCTTATATTGGATTAGACACATTCACATCCTTTATTTTCCTTATGTTGACTTTACAGCTTCGACATGCAAAGGAACTTTTGAGAGGCCTTTTAGATGGTCTGAAGTATCAAACTAATAGAGGATCTCGTTGATGAATTTCAACAATCAAAAAGCCGAATACTTGAATTTTAAAAATGGCATCTTCAAAAATCAAAGTCAATTACCTCAAACAAATAACATCAATCGGGAAATAACAATTCGGCTAAACGAAAAATCATAAAAATCACTGACTTAAGATTTTTTGTCGCAAATAGACCAATCGACAAGTGGTGCCAAAAAGGATACTTCTGCATGGGTGGCTCTCGCAGGAATGCATGAAATCGAAATCCTATTCTAACCAAATAACCAGTTGAACAAGCTGCCAATTCCTATTAAATGTTGATATGCATGGAATGATTTAGGCGTCTCTTTTCTACTATGCTTTTCCCAAACATAGAAATCCTTTCTTAAAGTATAGACCTTGCAAGCATAGGTCATTGGAGCTGAATTAGTTTTTTTTCAATGTGTACTAGCGGTTAAAAAAAACTTTAAGCCTTTCACCTCCATTGCGCATAAAGGGGTTTACTCCTTTTGATTTATCAATACATTTATCAGGGTGATCATAAAGCGTCACATAATCAGCAATATCCAACCCTTCTTCAATACAGTTTGCTGCTCCATCTAAATATAGATAATCATCTTCCAAAAGGTATACGATTTCATTTTCAGCGAAATGCTCTATGGCATAAAGCATTATATATCTAAGTGACCCAGAGTTACCTAACGAAGCAATGTTAGGCTCTAAGCCATTTTTTCGAATCATTTGAAGCGTATCATTTTCACAATTATCTGCAAAAAACGATTATTCTATCAAGACCAAATTGAGTGATCGCATTTTGCAAACATGACTCCTTATTTGCATTGGCTAGTTTCTCTTTAGGTCTACCTTTGTCTGATATACGGTATAAAACTTTCATATTAAGTTTCATTTTTTTCTTGGGTAAAAATTAAAATCGAATTTCTCGATTATAAAGTCATACCTTCTTTAAGCTCTATTATCTCATCTGCGATATGGAAATATTTTTCATCATGAGAGATTACCAAAATAGTCTTATTCATGGCCTTCAACTTTGGAAGCAACTTATTATAAAATATCGATTTAAAATAGGGATCTTGATTAGCCGCCCACTCATCGAAAAGGTAGAAATCCTTATCATCCAAAATATTAGCAATCAGTGCTAGTCTACTACGCTGGCCGTAAGACAAATTGGTGGTAGTGAAAACTTTGTTTTCAACCGTGACTTTGTCTTCCATCTCCAACAAATGAATCAAATCATCTGCATTTTGATCAATCCAATCATCATCCAAGTGGTACAGGTACGGGAAAGTAAAGGAATCAGCAAAGTAGGCTGAAAAGCTCTCGCGGTAAGCCAATAGATTATTTTGCGAAACCTGAGTCTCTCCTTCCAGTTTGATTTGCCCGCTTATCGGTAAATAAAGACCAGTCAATAGCTTAGCAAAGGTGGTTTTCCCACTGCCATTTCCACCAATTAAAAAAGTAATTTGGTTCTTTTTGATTTCAAGATTAAGTGGTCCAAACACCAATTTACGTTCGTGCATAGAGTTTACATATTCGTATTGTACGTTCTCAAACTTGACGAAAATGTCATTCTTCGGATTTAACGCTGGAATAGGGTCATGACTGTCTATTCTCTTTTCAGCTATGGAAAGATTCAAACTCTCGATCTCACCCATTGCTGCCTCTACTTCTTTGGTATCTCTGATAAATCCACTAACCTTTCCGAAAAAAGGCAAAAGGAAGAGTACGATTGGTAGAAAAACCTTAAATCGCTCAAAATCAATATCAATGTATCCAGTACACAAAAAGAGGAAAATACCGATGAAAAGAAAGGTAAGCATGTCTGTGACACGTTCGCTCACACCTGAAATAACCTTGGCTTTCACATCAAAATGTGTCGATTTTTTCACGTCAGTGATGATCACCTTATTGATAAAAGCCTCACGCTTACTTGCATTGAGGGTGAGTTCTTTCAATCCACGCACCATGTTGGAAAGCGCAGAAAAAACTAGGTTGTTATACTTTAGTCCACTCTTATTGAACTGCTTAAGCTTAGGAACAAGAGCAATCAAGAGAAAAGCCTGAAGGGCGAAAATGATCAGAAAGTAGATGGTGATCTCAGAATCCACAACATACATCCGAGCCATGGTAATGACAATCGTTGTAGATGCAATCACAAAAGGAGGGAATCGATTGACCACATGAGCCACCGTCTTAATATCTCTGGTGAGCACGGGCACTATTTTACCTTCCATGCTTTCTATGTACTGATATTCCGCTTTGAGCAAATCGAGTGATAGATTTCTGGTAAGTTCTCTACTCACAATACTCGTGAGCTTTGCCATGAAATAAGTAGAGGCTACTCCCACTCCAGCTGCCAAAATGCTAAATAAAAGGACTTGAATCAAAAAGGTGATATCTACAGCGTCTTCCAATGCATCTTTGATGAGATTGATGACATTGGCGGTAAAAAGACCTGATAACAAACCACAACCAAGTCCCAGCGTAAAAAGCCACGGTCTCAGTTTGATTATTGAAATAAATTTTTTCATTAAAAAAGCTATGTTCTGATTCCGCGAAAGACCTCTATATCAAATCACAGATTTTTGAATTTCTAATAAATGAAACAGCACTAGCTTCATTCATCAGGCGCAAAGATCGTAATATTTTCTTTTCTTGGGAGAATGGTAAAGTGTGCAGTTATTTCTGTGCTATCACCTTTCGGTAAAGCTCAAGCTGACTTTCAAAACATTGATTCCAAGTTAAATTTTCCGCGTAGGCTCTTGCCATTTTCTTCAATTCAAACTGATCTTTTTTTGTAATATCTACCACCGCTTTTGCAACGTCATTAGGAGTCACTTCCTCAAGTACAATGCCAGCCTGAGATACTTGGATATGTTCCAAAGCAGCACCATCATTAGCTGCAATGAGTGGCAAACCCGAACTGAGCGATTCTAATAATGAAAGACCAAAAGTCTCCCATTTGCTCAAGGCAAAGCCAATATCGGCACTTGCATAATATTTCGCCATCTCTTCCTTGTCCTTTATAAATCCTTTCAGGTGAACATGTTCAAAACGATCAGCAGCTTTCTGTGCCAATGTCTCATAAGGACCCTTTCCCGCAACTACCAGAACCGGCTCTAAATCCAACTGCTCGCATATCAATGGATATGCCTCCAACAACACATCAAGGCCTTTTTCCTTACTAAATCGGTGTGGAAAAAATAATAGAAGTCTTTCAGGATTTCCTTTTTTTAACTCGCTGATAAGCTTTTCGTCTTTTTGCTTTGGATGGAAAAGTTCAGAATTAACACCTAATGGAATAAAATCAACATTTTTCAGTCCATTTTCCTCCATTCGATTCTTGATCAACCTACTAGAAACAATCACGCCATCCATGTTATTGTACTGCTTACGCGCATGACGCCAGGCTAGGGATTCGCCAGAGTGGGCCATATAATCACCAAGAGGTTCTAGGAAGCGCTTGATATATGTCACAGGAAAGTCTGCATGCCAAAAACCAATCATTTTGGCCTTGAGCTTATGATCTCCAACAATTTTTCGGACAATACCCGGCATAAAGTAAGGAGAACCAATCTCTATCAAATCAGGATCTAGACGGCATAAAACATCAACCATTGGTTTGCTTTTCACTAAGTATCTATACTCCCAGTTTCCATAAACCTTCGGCACTTGCAGGTGCTCAATGAAGGCATTTTCTCCTATTTGCTCAGTATAGGTCCTTTCATCATGCATAACGAATGCATACTTAACATCCGATCTGTCCTTGTAAAACTCCATTTTCTCCAAATGGTATCGTCTCACTCCTCCTCCGGAAGGGCTCCAGAAATTATTACAATCCACAATTGTTGGCAAGCTGGTATTCTGATCAAGGTCCTTCTTAATAGTCATTAAATCAATTGGATAGACGCTTGTATTCATCGAAAAGCTCTTTGCAGAGACTTTCCCAATTTTGAGATTCGGCATATACCAGGGCGGCAGCTCTTACTTGATTATAATAGGTCTCATCGTCGATCAACTTGACGATCGCCTGATAAAACGCCTGCTCGTTTTGCGGCTCCACCAGCGCTCCGGTGATACCATCTTGGACTATATCTACCGGTCCTCCTTTGGCAGCTGCCACTACGGGCAGACCAGATGCTAATGCCTCCAAAACAACATTTCCAAACGTTTCAGTGGTGGATGGAAACACGAATACATCAGCTGAAGCATAAGCCACTGAAAGGTCTTCACCTCTGAGTGTTCCTGCAAATACTGCTTTTGGCATAGACTCTTCCAAATACAGTCTCGTTGGACCATCCCCTACTAAAGCCATCGTGACATCAGTTCTATTCGCCTCAATTAGCTTGTAAAGTCTCAAAAGAGTTTCCGGTTCCTTCTCTCTGACTAACCTACTCACAAAAAGCACAATTTTATTTTCTTTAGGAATTTCAGGCCAAAGACCTTCTTTCCTTTTTTTCGGAGTGAAACGATCGGTATCAACGCCTCTACCCCAAACCTTTAATTTATCTTCCTGGACATTGATACTGAGCAGGTACTTTCTCATAGTCTCAGTTGGTGCAAATACCACATTTGTTTTCCTGTAAAGCTTGTACAGCCAATTGAAAACTGGTGCTAATATTTGATCGATCTTTGGAATGAATCGGAAGTAATAACTCGCAAAACTCGGATAGTGCGTATGATAAATGGTTGTAATTGGGATATGTCGTTTGTTAGCATATTTCACGGCGAAATTTCCAATAAAAGTTGGACTGCTATAGTGAATTACTTGTGGTTTGAAATCATCTAATATTTGAGTCAGATCTTTCATTTTCCATGGTAGTGCGATCTTATACTCCTTATCCTTCTCTGGAAGTTTCTTAGATGGACACACATAGACTTTATAGCCAATTTCATTCAATGGAGGTTGAGGAGTTACAAAAATTGGATCAAACTCTTCTGGAGGTATTCGCTTAATTACTTGATGCATGGTAATACTTACCCCATCAAAATCCTCCTCCATTACATCTAGAAAAAACGCAATTCGCACTTTTGCCATCCATTAGTTCGTTTGCTCACAAAAGTAATCTTTCTAGCCAAGCCAAAACAATTGAATTGCACGAGCTCTTCTACTAAGGATATTGTGATTGAAACAAGCAAATTGAAATAAGAAACCAATTGACCGCTAAAAACTTTCGATCATTCTAGGTAGTTTTACAAATCAACTTGAAACCTTCCTTTTCCGTAGAGAGATCATTAATGAGCACTATTCTTCAAAAAAAATACGCATCTTATCAAGAGCCGCAAAAGATAAAAGCACTTAATCTTTATCCATTCTTCAGAAATATTCAGTCTGGACAGGATGCTGAAGTGATGGTTGAGGGCAAAAAAGTGTTGATGTTTGGCTCGAATAGTTACTTGGGTCTCACTACACATCCCAAGATCAAAGAAGCAGCTATCGCTGCTATAAAGAAATACGGGACTAGCCTATCAGGTTCGCGCTACATGAATGGCACGAGCGACATGCATACCGAGCTAGAAAGGCGACTTGCAATATTTTTAAATAAGCCCGCAGTTGCTCTATACAGTACTGGATTTTCAGTAAATATTGGCGTACTCCCTACCATAGCTGGAAAAGGGGACTACCTATTCTTAGATAGGCTCAACCATGCTTCAATCTTTGAAGGCGCTAAATTATCACAAGCACAATCAGTTGTTTTCCGTCACAACAACATGGAATCGCTCGAGCAGAAGCTTAGTAAGGTTCCATTTGATGCCTTCAAGTTTATCGTTGTTGATGGCATTTTCAGTATGGAAGGTGATATTGTCAAGCTTCCAGAACTCATGAAGCTGGCAAAAAAATACAATGCTGCAGTGATGACGGACTGTGCACACGCTATTGGTGTAATAGGCAAGAATGGCTCAGGCACACCAGACCACTTTGGTCTGACGGATGAAGTAGATATCATCGGCGGCACTTTGAGTAAATCGTTTGCTTCATTAGGTGGCTTTTGTGCCGCAGATGAAGACACGATCAACTATTTGAAGCATCACTCGCGCTCAATGATTTTTGCGGCAAGTATCACTCCACCATCTATAGCTTCTGCTTTAGCAGCTCTAGATATCATGGAGACTGATGATTCATACCGTTTACGTCTTTGGGACAATACGCATTACACCTTGAAAGTAATGAAGGAACTTGGTTTCGATACAGGTGTATCTGAGTCCCCTATCATTCCGATCTTCGTCAGAGACAATATGAAGGCTTACAAGCTAACGAGGATGTTATTTGAAAAAGGCGTATTTGTCAACCCTGTGGTATCACCTGGTGTATCACCAGAAGACTCATTGATTAGATTTTCTATCATGTCATCACACACGCATGACCATATAGATAGAGCCGCAGAAATCCTTTTTGAAGCTGCCAAAGAGGTAGATCTCTTTCAAAACGCTTAATAAACGCTATGAAAGTATTGATAACGGGGGCAAATGGTTTTTTAGGAAGCCATTTAGTGGAGCAGTCGTTATTATTAGGTTATGAAACTACCGCTGCGCTGAGAAAAGGCGCAGATTTGTCCAATCTTAGTGAACTAAAAGGCTTTCAATTCTTGGAGATGGATTATTCTTCTGAAGAGTCTATTAGAGATTCTCTCAGAGATTTACTCCCACAAGACCTGATCATTCATAATGCCGGTCTCACCAAGTCTTATACCTTAAATAAATACCTCGACGTAAATGTAGGGCTCACCGAGCAGCTAATTAGCGTAATAAAATCTCAAGGAAAACTAAACGAAACGGGAAGGTTCTGTTACATCTCTTCCCTTGCTGCCAAAGGGCCTGTGGGTAATGGCGGTCCTGCCTCGAACTATGGGAGAAGTAAAGTATTAGCCGAGGAAGCTATCATTCAATCGGGTCTTGATTATATGATTTACCGCCCTGCTGGTGTATATGGGGCAAGAGATATTCAGTTCGTACCGTTGATCAAAGCGGTGAACCTTGGCATTTACCCCAACATGACCTCTTCCAACCATAAGATGACCCTTATTAATGCCCGAGATGCCGCGTTCAATATTTTGAAAACTGGAGAGATACACAGTCGTAAAATTGTTCACTTAGAAGATGGTGAAGTTTATGAGCACAAAGATCTAAAGCTCATATTGGAAGGTGTATTGAATAAAAAAAGCAGGAACCTAAGCGTACCAAAACCAATAGTAACATCCCTTCTATGGATATCTGATGTTATTGATAAAAGCTTTAATAGAACACCAAAGCTATCCCGTGAGCATTACTTGGAAATCTCTCAAGACTGGGATTACGATTTCACGGAAGAGCGACAGGAGATTCCTTTGATTATTAAATACAATCTTCGAGATGGTTTCAAAGATGCCATCAGCTACTATGAAGAAAAATCTTTAATTTGAATCACATGTCTGTAGAAATTAAGGAGCTCCACACCAAAAAAGAGCTAAAGTCATTTGTTAGATTTCAATGGGGACTTTACAAAGGAGTTGATCCCTTTGTGCCTCCTATCCTAGAATTGGAAATGAGCACGCTCTCTAGTGATAAGAATCCTGGATTTGAGCACAACAAAGCTCGATTTTGGTTAGCTTATCAGAATGGCAAAGCAGTAGGCAGAATCGCAGGTATCCTACATGGAGAAGAGTCTATAAAAGAAAAGAAAATACGATTTGGCTGGATTGATTTTATAGATGATCTGGAGGTTTCTAGTGCCCTGATAGAGGTAGTAAATGATTGGGGTAAGGAAGTCGGACTTACAACCATCCATGGCCCTATGGGCTTTACAGACCTTGACTTTGAAGGAGTATTGATAAGTGGTTTCAATCAAATATCCACTCAAGCTACACTCTACAACTACCCCTATTATCAAACTCATTTTGAAAAAATTGGATTTACAAAAGCCGTGGATTGGGTGGAGACTAGGATTAAAGTCCCTTTAGGAATTGGTGGTCAATTGGAGAGATCCGCTCAGCTTGTAGAAAAACGATATGGTTTTCATTCGATAACTTTCAAATCAGGCAAAGAAATTCTGAAATATGCTGATAGTGTCTTCAAACTTCTGAATGATAGTTACAGCCACTTGTATGGATATTATCCACTTTCAGAGAATCAAATCAAATACTTTATTGAAGCTTATTTTGGATTCGTTCAAAAAGACATGGTAGCATTAGTAGTGGATGATCAGGATGAAGTGATCGGCTTTGCCATTACGTTCCCATCCCTATCAAAAGCCTTCAAAAAAGCAGGCGGTCACATGTATCCATTTGGCTTCCTTCATGTGTTAAAGGCCTTTTACTTTAATGATACTTTAGACTTCTTTTTAGTAGCAGCAAAAAAAGAATTACATAAAAAGGGCTTACACGCCTTGCTTTGGAATTCTATATATAAAGCACTCATGAAGCACAATATCAAGTATATTTTCAGCGGACAAATGCTAGAGGATAATTTGAATGTAAACAACCTTCTAACCAAATATGAAAGTGCAATGGATGAAGAAATAAGAAGAAGATGTTTTACCCGTTCTATCAACTAATTCAAGCAAAACCACGTTCATCCCAAAGAAAATTGAATCTCAATTAAATTTGAGCAATAAAATTTGGTGGTAATGCTAATTTGAATTGCCATTAGGAAAACAGAATCACAGATATTTTGAAGAATAGAGTCGTAATTACAGGTATGGGTGTTGTTGCTCCAAATGCCTTGAATCTAGAAGAGTTTAGGATCGCATTGCAGGAGGGGAAATCTGGAATCACTCATGACCCATCTTTAGGCGATATCAATTTCAAATGTCAAATTGGAGGTAAACCTCCATTGACTCAGGAATATAAAGACGAAAAACTTCCCAATTTTATTGCCAAAAAACTTCGTAACAATGCAGTCATATATGCCTGCCTTGCTGGACTTGAAGCTTGGAATCATGCAGGTCTCGAGATTAATCCTGGTGGATACGATCGCAAAACTGGGATGATCATTGGTAGCGGAGCACTTGGCTTGGACAGTTTTATCGATTCAAAAATCTACACCATAGATGAAGGTAATCACAGAAAATTAGGTTCAAGATCTGTTCCTGAATCAATGAGTAGCGGAGCAGGTGCTTATATGAATAGTATTCTGGGGTTGAGGGGGCGTATACTCTCAAACAGCTCGGCATGTATTACTGGTAGCGAAGCGATTCTACATGGGTTCGACATGATTCAGTCGGGCAGAATGGATAGAATGCTTTGTGGCAGCTCGGAGGGCGATGGGCGGTACATTTGGGGAGGATTTGATGCTATGCGAGTGTTATGTAGTGATAGTAATGAAACACCTGAGAAGGGTTCTAGACCAATGAGTGCTACAAGCTCGGGGTTTGTGCCAAGCGGTGGATCTGGAGCACTAGTATTAGAATCATTAGAAGCTGCCCAAAAACGAGGAGCAACTATCTATGCGGAGATACTTGGTGGTGAGGTAAACTCAGGTGGGCAAACTGACGGTGGGTCAATGACTGCCCAAAATCCAGAAGCTGTCGTTGATTGCATTCAAACAGCACTGGAACGCGCTCAAATAACTGCTAAAGACATTGATCTTATTTCAGGTCACCTTACATCTACTAAAGGTGATCCATATGAAGTCATCAATTGGAGTAATGCTTTTGGATTGCCAAAAGAAGACTTCCCTTACATCAATACGCCCAAATCAATGATTGGCCATTGTGTAGCTGGCGCTGGCTCCATAGAATTAGTGGCATGTGTATTGCAGTTGAGCGAAGGGTTTATTCACCCAAACATCAACCTAGATAGCATCCATCCAGAAATAGAAAAACTCGTGCCTACGGATAAAATTCCTACTCAATTAATCAAAAAAAATATTCAAACGGTGATCAAGTCCAATTTCGGATTTGGTGATCTTAACTGCTGTTTAGTCCTATCTAAATGGAACAACTAACTATGGAAAGACAAGAAATATTCAAGGACCTTTTGAAAATCATGGACCCTTATATCGACGAAAAAGAATTGACAACTGAGATCTCTGAAGAATCTGATCTGATCAATGATCTCATGATCAATTCAGCACATATGGTAGACATAGTGCTCGATATAGAGGAAAAGTTTGATATCATGATTGAGGATGACTTCATTGGCAAAATGGATACTGTAGGTGATGCACTGGATATCATTTCAGAAAAACTGAATGCTTAAAGAGTCGTGAATCAACATTACCCAAACGCTAAATCCTTTTTTCTATCATTCGTCATTATCGTTTTTATCGTGGTAGCTAGTTGCTCATCCAAAAAAGGTACAATGACTTTTGGTGAGGAAGCACCTGCAGAAAAGATTGACACCTCAGAACTTTGTTATATCCAATTTTATGTAATTGATAACCAAGCTAAGATTTATATAGATGGCGAGCTGAAGCACGACAGTGGACCCATAAATTCTAATCAAGACTCAGAAAGAACTGTTTCATTATCAGAAGGCCTTAGCCAAGGCAGTCACAAACTAACCATAGAATTGTATAATGGTGAAGGCTTACCAACCGACAGCTATGATCGTAGTTGGAAGATACATTACGAAGCATTCGTAAATGGTGAGCCTATAGAATACATCAATGAAAGAAAAGAGAGCGCGGAGATTGGACTTGTTTGGTCCAAGACTCGTGATATCTTTATTCAATAAAAGTCATGATAGGTATCGACTTAGTTGATCTGAAAGATCCTCTACTAAAAGAGCGATTTAGTCCTTCCATGCGCTTTATCTCACATCCTTCTGATCAAATTATACCTCATCCTCAAATCTTTTGGCTAATGTGGACAGCAAAAGAAGCGGTTTATAAGGCGAATAGGCAGTCAATAGCGTTTGATCCGAAAAAGATACCAGTGATATGCCAATCTGGAGACTCAAACTACATTTTTACTTCTGATAATATTTCAGGTCAGTTTATTTATTCAGAGGAATTGATAATCGCAATTTGTTCTTTTGAAGGAAGAAGCTTCAAATATGATTTTTGGGAGAGCGAAAATTTGAGTTCAGCATCAACTGAAGTGCGGAGTAGAGCCAAAATTCACTACTTTCTCAACAATGGTAATAAAGTAAATATTGGAATAGATAAATCAGGTATTCCAATTTTCATGGAGAGCGAAATCCCTTTGACATTCACGCATCATGGCAGATATTGTGGCTTTATCTATTTGGATTAAACCCCGCTTATTCCATTGGCCATTGTAACGGCTAATAGGGGTAATATCAGAAGCAAAGCAACCTCAAACCGAATAATCCATATCAAGTAAAGTGGAACTTCTGTCAAATCCTCGCCTTTACTTTTTCTAAACTTTAGAAAATAAACTGTAGGCCAGATAGAGGCAATTCCCACTAAAGTAAAAAGACCAACCTTGGTGAGAAATAAGAAATTACTAGAATAGAAATCAGAAGGCTTTCCAATAGCAAACCACATTACCAAACCTGCTCCTACTGAGATCATAGCGCCCATACCATATAGACCATCCACCTTGGACAGGAGATTGAGTTTGCTTAAAGTCATTTCCCTTCTCACTAAAATCATCTCTGTGAAAAGTGCAGCTACCACCATAAATATCCCGACGAAATGCAGGTATTTAACTAAAACAAAAGTCATCATTTCTTTATCATATTAATGAACAATTCACGACCACTACGTGGTACTATAGAGTTATATGCCGCCTCCATTGTTGATATTTCAAAAGTAGATTCAAATAATTTCTGATATTCGGCAGCATCCCCACCAAAAGGTGGATGTTGTTCATTCATAGGCACACCCCACAGCAGTCCCACTATTTTTCCTCGTGGAACTAACAATTCAGCAACCTTACTACAATAGTCAGTACGCAATTTCGGAACTATGGCACAGAAAAATGTTTGTTCCACAATCAAATCGTATTCCCCATAATGTTCCCAGAAATCTTGTAAGTGTACCTGTGTAAAAGGAAAGTGAGGGCAATTTGCCTGAAAGTGAGCAATCGCTAGTGGCGAAATATCCAACACATGCACATTGCTAAAACCGCTTTCAAAAAGATAGATAGCCTCATGTCCATTACCAGCTCCTGGTATAAGGATACGCAAATCTTTATTTCCTAATTGATCAAAATATTTTTTCAGCGGTGTACTGATATAGCCCACATCCCAACCCGTCTTTTGCACCGCATATCTGCTCTCCCAATAGTCCTTATCAAATAAACTATCTATCATACTTTACTCAGTGTATTAAGCTTTATGCAGTAAGATAGTTTACTGATATAAGTCTTTATAAATTTGCGACTTAGAATTTTACCAAAAAGATCATATTTTGAGAGCATTAGGATACATCATCTTTGTGACTGTAATATTGCTTACATTCCATTTTGTAGGCACATTTCATAAAAATACTTCTCCATCCACGTTGAATGAAGAAGCTGTGAAACCAGATTTGCTACTCTCTAACTCACGCCAATATTATTCTGAACGTTCCAGACGAAGAAGCCTTCACCAACTTTCTATGGCCATAGAAGCTATAAGGAAAATTGAGCAAGATATGGATGACGAGAGTAAAACCAAAGTAGACGCAGCTGTGGCTGAACTTGATGAAATTCGTCGAGAAATGAGCCATGAGTCATTTGATCTTGAGCATCTCAATAAAGCATCGATAAGGGCATTGAATGCGTTGACTTATGCGGAATTGAAAGTAACCGAACATTTTGTGGAATCACACGAAACAGATAAGGCCAAGGTTGCCTTGAAGTATGGTATGGTGCACATCAAAAATGCATTAATGTATGCCTCAGGAAGCAAGAAGGATTATGAATTGAAAATATACGAGGAGATGGACTCAGTCCTTTCTGATGGTAAACTTACTGAGAAAGAAATTATCGAAAAGCTCGAACTCATTATTGAAGAATTGGATAACTTAGAGAATGCTCCTGAAGATTAATTTTTTTTGATTTTCAGGTGGTCATTTAAGTAATACTAGCCCACTTCGACCCATGAATGAACAATCTGTCATTGAGCAAATAAAACAAAGCTCGGATGATCGAGTAAAAGTCGCCATCACAGATATAGATGGAATCCTTCGAGGTAAAATCATTCATAGAGATAAATTTCTTAGCGCACTTGAATCGGGTGCTGGCTTTTGTGATGTAATCTTCGGTTGGGATATGGCAGATGTCGCATATGACAATGCCAAAGTCACCGGTTGGCATACTGGATATCCAGATGCTACTTTTCATTTTGATTTAAAGACCTTTCGCACCATTCCTTGGGATGAAAATGTACCTTTTATTTTAGGTGATTTTAGCCAAGCTAAAAGTTCCGTTTGTCCCCGGACGCTGCTCAAAAAGATTATCGCAAAAGCAACCTCAATGGGGCTCGAAACCCGTTTTTCTCAAGAATTCGAGTGGTACAATTTTGAAGAGACTGCTGCTAGCCTTGCTGAGAAAAACCATCAAAACCCAAAACCACTTACCAGTGGAATGTTCGGATATTCTCTCCTTAGAGCATCACAGAACAGCGGCTATTTTAATGACCTTTTCACTTTACTTAATGAATTTCAAGTACCAATAGAAGGACTGCACACGGAAACAGGTCCAGGAGTTTACGAAGCGGCTATTAAATATTCTGACATTCTCGAAGCAGCTGATCGTGCGGTACTTTTCAAAAGTAGTGTAAAAGAGATTGCTTCTAAATATGGAATTACAGCTAGTTTCATGGCCAAGTGGAACCAAAGCCTACCCGGATGCGGTGGACATATTCATCAGAGCCTCTGGCGCGATGGTAAGAATATTTTTTATTCTGAAAAAGCTGAATCACACATCTCCGACGAAATGCGAAGTTTCATTGCAGGGCAATTACTCTTGTTGCCTATTCTATTACCAATGTATGCCCCCACCATCAATAGCTACAAAAGACTCGTAGAAGGTGCATGGGCACCTACCACACTTACATGGGGTCTGGACAATCGAACAACTGCACTGAGAGTCATCAACCCAAGTGAATCAGCCAGTAGAGTTGAGTTGCGAGTGCCTGGCTCAGATGTAAATCCTTATTTGGCAATGGCGGCCGCTTTAGCGTCTGGCTTATATGGGGTTGAACAAAAACTAAAGCTTCAGTCACAAACTAAAGGCAATGGCTACCGCGATTCATCCAATGGCATATTACCTTCGAGCTTATTAGAGGCTACAGCAAACATGAAGAAAAGCAGTCTGGTGCGTGAACTGCTGGGCGATGAATTTGTGAACCATTTTACTGGTACCCGAGAATGGGAATGCCGCCAATACGCCAGTCAAGTCACTGACTGGGAATTAAAACGCTATTTCGAAATTATATAATACTTTATGTATCAAAACATTGACTTCATAGGCATCATACAAGATGCATGGAAGGATTACGACAGTTCGCGTGCTATCCGCACAGTAGAAGATATCAGCGCCAAAGTATCTACCAATCATGTTTATCGGATAAGATTTGAAGATGATGACATCATCATTGCTAAGCTTTCCTATTTTGGGAGATATGAGCATTTCATCGAGGATCATACCATTATCAATGCGCTTGCAAACAATCTTCACAAACCGTTTGAGAATTTCCTAGCCAAGTCATTGACCAAATATGGTCAATTATATGTCTATAGGCATCAGGATAGCCTATTAGATGCTTGGGTTGTATTTTACAATCCAATCACAATACACGAAAAGCCAGAACGTATTCAGAGTATTGACCAAATCAAAGTACTAGGAACTGATCTTGCTAAGTTTCATAAAGCCTGCTTCACGGTGAAAAACACCCTTCCGCCCAATTACAAGCAGGCTAAACATGACATTGATCATTTACTTGAAATCCTAGCAACACCTCAAGGGCAATTTCAACATCGTGGGCATGCAGATGCTATTAAGAAACAATGTGATCTTTTTGTAACCAACTGTGATAAGATTGGTGTTGTAGATATGCCTTCAATACCGGTATTTGTTGATTGGAATATTGGTAATTTTTCGATTGATCAAAACTACAGATTCTTTAGTCGTTGGGATTATGATTGGTTTCGAATGAGCACTCGGATGATGGATTTCTATTTTTTTAGTAGGGTTTGTTCTACCGCAGGAGACCGAACGGTGTTCAGTTACTTAATAGATCCACTTATGGAAGACCGCTTCTTGATATTTCTTAAGGCTTATCATTCGGTTTATCCACTCACTGTTGCAGAAATCAAGGTCTTAAAGGAAACATACCGATTCTTTATTTTAAATTATGTGGTCAAGGATGGAAGGTATTTCTTCCATGAGCTTTACGCCACAAAGTTGCTATACGAAGCTTTCGAAATCTACTTCCCTACCATTGATGCTGCCTTCAACGAAGATAAAATATTAAGAGCACTCAACTTATAAGCATGGAACTCATTCCTTTCAAGTCCATAGTCAAGCAATACAATACCATCTTTTTTGATGCATTTGGTGTGTTGAAAAATCATAATGGACTCATCCCTGGTATTGAAAGGACTTTTGAATATCTAGAGAAAAATGATATTGATTACTTTATCATCACAAATGATGCCTCGCGATCTCCTGAAGATTTAGCTGACTACTACCAAAAGAAAGGTCTTTCAAATATCACAGCAAACAAAATGGTCTCGTCCGGAATGCTTGCGCGTGAATATCTGAAACTAAAAGTTAAACATGGTACTGTGGCTTATTTAGGCACTGAGCAATCAGCTCACTATCTAGGAACAAGCGGCATAAAAACCATCTCGATTGCAGAATTAGATCTTGAACAAGCCGAAGAAATCAGTGCATTGGTATTTATGGATGATGAAGGCTTCGATTGGCAAAAGGATATTAACAAAGCATTGAATTTACTGCGTCGAGTCAATATACCTGCTATCGTATCTAATACTGACAAAACTTATCCAGTATCCCAACAGGAAGTGGCTATTGCTGCTGGAGGTATAGCCAATATGGTCGAAAGCATATCAGGCAAGAGTTTTATAAGATTTGGAAAGCCAGATGCTCAGATGTTCATTTTTGCCTATGAGCATTCTGTGAAAAATGGAGGCATAGCTGACCGTGACAAAATCCTCATGGTCGGCGATACATTAACTACGGATATTCTGGGTGGGAATAAGTTTGGATTAGACACAGTTCTCGTACTTACTGGAAATACGCTCGCCAAGCAAGCTGAAATGCGCATAAATACATCTGGAATCACGCCTACATACATATGTGAGAGTGCTGCGATTGACTGATCCATTTTTGTGAACTTTCTAAATAATAACAACACAGTCATCATTGCGTCAGGCATTAGATTACATGATGTCAATCTAGTTTACTAGATTGCATGTCTATACATTTACTTAAACTAAAAACGCAAGATGGCAACACCAAAAGTGGCTGATACCAAACCTAAAAAAGCAGAACTTGAAGAAGGAAAAAACTACGCATGGTGCGCATGTGGCGAGTCCAAAAACCAACCTTTTTGCGATGGTTCACATAAGACAACAGCATTTACACCAGTAGTTTTCAAAGCAGAAAAGACTGAGACAAAAAATATGTGCATGTGCAAACAAAGTGCTACTCCTATGTTTTGTGATGGCACTCACAATCGCTTGTAATCACTGAACAATTTTAAAGCGCCCCAAAAAAGTGGATCAACCTCAGCTTGTTTGGGGTATTTTGATTAGAGACATTTTCTATGATCAGAAGACTTCACCCCTATTTTCGAATGCACTATTCAAAACTTCTCACTTTAATCCTACTCATACCTGTATCAGCTTTCGCACAGATTGATCACTGGGAATCCATAATTCTCTCAGGTGATAATTGGAAGTATACTACGCCCTCTGCTCAACTACCAACCGACTGGAATACTATCGAATACGATGATTCGAGCTGGAATAGTGGTCCAAGTGGGTTTGGATATGGTGATGGTGATGATGCCACACTAATTCCCAACGGAACTGTGAGTATCTATCTCCGCAAAACCTTTCAACTAGATGATCTGGAAGGTTTGGAGAAAGCATTATTGCATATAGATTATGATGATGGTTTTGTGGCATATCTCAATGGCACTGAAATATCGAGAGATTTAGTGAGTGGTGAACCTCCTAGTTTTGATCAACTATCAGATGGACTACACGAAGCTGTGCTCTATCAAGGGCTTATCCCATATGAAGTGGAGGTTGCGATGGCATTGTTTCAAGTTGGACTCAATGTATTGTCAATTGAGGTCCATAATGAATCTACTACCTCGTCAGACATGACCGCACTGGGTGTGCTTTCATTTGGTTTGAGTAATTCTGAAATCAAATTCAGACCTGTACCCGATTGGTTCCCTGCCCAAAATAACTCTAAAGAGTTCACCTCTTCTACCCTTCCCATTATTGTAATTAAAACAGAAGGTGGTCGCCAAATTATGGATGAACCACGCATCAAAGCGGAAATGTTGGTTTTAGACAAAGGTGAAGGCCAAATCAATAATTTAGCTGATCAAGTAAATACATCTGAATTGGCCTACCAGGGCAAAATAGAAATAGAGTCAAGAGGATCGTCCTCACAGCTTCTACCAAAGAAGCCATATGGTTTTACTACATATAATGACACCTATTCTGAAAAGGACAATGTTTCGTTTTTTGGTTTCCCTGAAGAGAATGATTGGATTCTCAACAGTCTGGCCTTCGATCCATCGATGTTGCGAGATTACTTGACTTACAACCTTAGCAGAGAACTCGGTGAGTATGCTACCAAAACACAATATTGCGAAGTAGTTCTCAATGGCGTCTACCAAGGTCTTTACATACTACAAGAAAAAATTAAGGTTGATAACGATCGAGTAGATATCCAAAAGATGGATGCACAAGACAATCAACTACCGGATGTCACTGGTGGATACATTATCAAGTCTGATAAGACTACAGGTGGCGACCCTGTTTTATGGACTATGCCCAATTCTAGCGGATGGAGAGATGAATACCTCTCAGAACACCCAAAAGGTAATGATATAACAAGTTGGCAACTTGACTACATTAGAACCACATTCTTCGACTTGGCGTCAATCTCTGCGGCAGATAATACAAGTGCGAGTAATGGTTTCCCATCCATTATTGATATTCCTTCTTTTGTTGATTTCCTTTTAATCAATGAGCTCGCCTCTAACCCTGATGCCTACACATTCAGCACTTATTTCCATAAAGACAGAAATGGCAAACTCAGAGCTGGCCCTATTTGGGATATCAATTTATCCTATGGGAATGATCTTTTCGCTCTAGGATTTGATAGGAGTCATACAAATATCTGGCAGATGGATGATGGTCAAAATAGTGGTGCGACCTTTTGGAGGGACCTTTTCAAAAACCCGAAATTCAGGTGCTATACCTCCCGAAGGTGGAACGAATTAATTCAGCCTGAAGGCGCATTCAATTATAATAAGCTAACGGCTCAGATAGATGAGATCGTACTGCAAATAAGTGAAGCAGAGTTACGAGATAGAGCAGCTTGGTTGCGAGAGGATGATTTTGATGCGGAAATTGCAAACATGAAAAGTTGGTTAAAAACGAGGATAGAGTGGATTACTCGAGGGATTGGATCCTTTTCACAATGTGATAACATTACTACACCAAGTTTAGTGATCTCCAAAATCAATTACCATCCTGCAGAAATTGAAGGGTTTGATGATCAGGATCTTGAATTTATTGAAATCACAAACACCAGTGATGTGAATGTGGACATGACAGGAGTTTATTTCGGTGGCACAGGTCTCGTTTATCAATTCCCCGTGGGTTATACTGCCGAAAGTAATAAAAGCATAATTCTTGCGAAAAATGCTGAGCTTTTTAAATCAACCTATGGCTTCAACCCATATGATGAATATTCTAGGTCCTTATCGAATAATGGTCAAAAAATCCAACTTCTTACTTCTTTTGGTGATGTGATAGATGAGGTAACCTATACCGATGAAGATCCTTGGCCAGAAGAAGCTGATGGTGAAGGCTACTATTTAGACCTTACAGATTTAAATAGTGATAATGCGGACCCTTCAAATTGGGTAGCATCTATGTCGAGTTTAGAGGAGCCTGTAGTATTAAACAGTAATCACATTTCGTCTGTTCATACCTTTCCGAACCCTACCACTGATATGCTAACCATAAGTAGCGGGCAACAGCTGCTTAACATCCGCCTTTTGAATCTTGAAGGCAAATTGATCAAATCTGCTAAGCCGATGACAGCCAACTTTGATCTAGATATGTCTAGTCTTCCAAAGGGTATTTATATCCTTGAGCTAAAAACTCAATCTGAGATAACGAAGAAGCGCATAGAGAAAAATTAAAAAAAGAGGCTGTATCAAAAGCTATACTGATCAGTCATCATGAATTTATTTCAGGATTATTTTGATTGCGATTAGTATACATTCTCAAAGATTCTGAAACAAGTTCAGAATGACGTAATGCTTATGATACAGCCTCTTTAGAATATCACTTGGATTGTAATTCTAAAGTGCATTGAGAGCTGATTCATAATCAGGCTCATCAACTATTTCTGGAACTAGTTCATTGTAGACAATTTCACCTTCTTCGTTAATCACCACGATAGATCTTGCTAAAAGACCTTTCAACGGACCATCGACAATCTCCACTCCATATCTATTTTGAAAATCTACATCTCTAAACGCTGAAAGTGATACGACTTGATCAATACCCTCAGCACCACAAAAACGAGCAATTGCAAATGGTAAATCTTTAGAAATACACAACACTACCGTATTGTCCAATCCAGCCGCTTTCTCGTTAAAAGTACGAACTGATGTTGCACATGTACCAGTGTCTATGCTTGGGAATATATTCAAGACAATTTTCTGACCTTCAAAGTCAGAAAGAGCGACCTCTGAAAGATCAGATTTAACAAGAGTGAATTTTGGTGCTAAACCACCAGCTGTTGGTAATTCACCTATGGTATTTACAGGATTTCCTTTTAGAGTAACTTGAGCCATAACAATTATTTTTAAGTTCGACTTTAAAGATAACCAGAGAAGCTGAAGACTGTTTAATTCAATCCTAATAGTTCGATAAACACTTCCTATAAATGAACCTACCTCTAGTGTGAAACAAAGGAAAATCATACATATAGATATGGATGCCTTTTACGCTTCTGTCGAGCAGCGTGACGATCCGTCACTTCGAGGCAAACCTGTCGCTGTTGGTGGCAGTAAAGAGCGAGGTGTGGTAGCTGCGGCCAGCTATGAGGCGCGAAAGTTTGGTGTAAAGTCTGCGATGGCTTCTTCCATTGCTGCTAGGCGCTGCCCTGATTTAATATTTGTACCTCCACATTTTGAGAAATATAGAGATGTCAGTTTGCAAATAAATGAGGTCTTTAAGGAATACACCGACCTTATCGAGCCGCTGAGTCTAGATGAAGCCTATTTAGATGTAACTGAAAACAAGATAGGGCTCTATTCTGCTACGCTAATTGCTAAAGAAATCAAGCATAAAATAAAAGAACGCACTTCATTGACAGCTTCTGCCGGAATCTCTTACTGTAAGTTCCTTGCTAAAACTGCTTCAGATGTAAAAAAGCCAGATGGACTTTTCGTGATACTACCAAGTGAAGCCCAAGAATATCTTCACAAAATGTCCATTTCCAAATTTCATGGAATTGGTAAAAGCACAGCAGAAAAAATGAAGCAGGTGGGAATCTTTACAGGAAAGGACTTAGCTAAAAAGTCATTGGAAGACCTCACACTACGCTTTGGAAAAATGGGCTTGTACTATTATCAAATATCTAGAGGGATAGACGAGCGCCCAGTTGTGCCTGACCGTGCCCGGAAATCCATCAGTGCTGAGACTACCTTAGAAACCAACCTAATGAACCGAGAGGCTATACTGAAAGTAGCTCTGAAAATAGCAGAAGAAACCTATCTACGCTATTCAAAAAAAGATGTCAAAGGAAAAACCATCACTTTGAAAATCAAATTTGGAGACTTCACACAAATCACAAAGAGCAACACCCTATCGAGTCCCGTTAGTGAGCTCGCCCAACTCATAAAAGAAGTAGTATCGCTTTGTGACCACTCAGTCATCCACGAAGCAGGTGTCAGATTGGTAGGCGTTGGGATAAGTAATTTTCAAGAAAATAAGATCACAACTCCTCCAACCCAACTTACACTCAACTTCTGATTTTGTAAATAATATACCGTTCGGTATATTTGCAACATGAGAGATCCACAGTCTACCAAATCCCTAATCGTCTCCAAGTCAATTTCCTTGTTCAATAAGAAAGGATACCGAGCCACTTCACTTTCTGATATCACTACTGCCACTGGAATGACCAAAGGTGCTATCTATGGTCACTTCGAAAACAAAGACGCTGTAGCGCTGGCAGCTTTTGAGTTTGCCATTCTTAGAATCATCGAGGAACTCAATACCCAAATTAAGGGTGCTAAGAATGCACCAGACAAACTAAAAGGGATTCTATATTATTATGAAAAATACATTGAAAACCCTCCAATAGAAGGCGGATGCCCCATTATAAACACTTCAGTAGAAGCTGACGATGAATTTCCGGAGCTAAGAATGAAGGCTATTGGCATCATCAGCATGATCAAAACATCATTGATAAAAATTATAAACCGAGGTATTCTTGAAGGACAGCTCAGAAAAGGCATAGACGCAGAACTCTATGCGACCATGTTTTATGCGACCATACAGGGGGCCATATTAATGTCTCGAGTAGAGGGACATGGAAACGCATATACTCAAATTAAGAAAGGCTTGCTCATGCAGATTGATGCAATAAGCCTCTAACCACAACACTTTAAATACCTATTGGTATATGAAAAACAACACAACATTCATAGACGCAGGAAATCAAGACAGATCAAGACCTAGCGAGCGGCCACCTAAAAGTAACTGGCGGATTGAGATGGTCAAAAAGGTACTCTCCATGCTCCAATATATCACGGTGACCAAAACTGCAGAAGTAGTTTGGCACTACTTCAGTCAACCCGGTAAGGTTAGATTCACAGAAGCTCAGCAAGCCTTGCTAGACAAAGCAATCATCAGCGAGACATATTACCAAGGCTTTAAAATATTCCATTACCAATGGGGTACAGAAGGCCCGAAAGTATTGTTGGCTCATGGATGGAGATCAAAGACTGCTGACTTTAGGAGAATGATAGAAGCACTACTGACAGCCGGATATGTTGTTGAGGGCGTGGATATGAAAGCTCATGGCAGATCTGAAGGTGTACACACCGCACTCCCAGAGTTCAAGGAAATCATCAAAGAACATTACATCAAGAATGGGCCTTATGAAGCCATGATCGGGTATTCTCTCGGAGGCTTGGCCACTGGACTGGTAGCTTCGGAACTTGCAGCGGAATTTCAACCACAAAAGCTCGTATTGATAGCGTCCCCCTCACATGCTAAGTACTTCTTTGAAGACATCATCAAGGAGCTTGGTTTCAAGCATGAAGTGTTTGTTGCATTTTGCAATCTTGTGGAGAAAACCTACAAACAGCCTGTAGATTACTTTGATATAAGAGACAAAACAGCCTCACTAAGCCCAATCCAATCACTGTTTGTCTATGATGAAACCGATGAGACTGTACCCTTCGACAAAGGGCTCGAATTACATAAAATCTACCCTGACGCACATTTCTTACACAGTAAAGGCTTAGGACATTATAAAGTAATTGCATCAGAACCAATCATTGACCAAATTATCCAATTCTTAGAAACTACGAAAATCGATTCTTAGCCACTTCATTCAATCGCTAACATTCCATGATTACATTTGCCGACTGAATATCAAAACTATGGACGCATATAATATCGCCTTACAAGCTCACTCAGGATTTCGCTGGATCGCACTTCTACTAGCTGTGGTACTTACTATCAAATCACTTATTGGATTGCTAGCCAAATCCAAATATCAAAAACTAGACAATATCCTTGCTGCTTCATTCGCAGGCACCATGCACCTTCAGTTGCTAATAGGGTTGCTACTTTATTTCTTTTTGAGTCCCGTAATGGACATTGTATTTCAAGATTTCGGTGCAGCTATGAAATCTCCTGAGCTTCGATTCCACGCTGTGGAGCATATCACTATGATGATAGCAGCTGTAGCAGCAGCCCAAATAGGTCGTACTAAATCAAAGAAGTCCTATGAGGCAAATAAAAAATTCAAATTGCAGCTAATCTTTTTTGGTTTGTCTCTAGTGCTTATGCTTTTGGCTATTCCTTGGAATAAAATATGAGATTAGGGTTAGCATAAAACTCAAAATCCTTAAAAAAAGGTCACCAATTTTAAATAGTTTGTAGCCTTTTTTCCTCTACTCCCCTCACAACGCCACAAACCAATAGCAGAAGTTTTTCCAGAAGGTGTATTGGTAGAAATTCATGACGGAGAAGTGATAGAGGAGCAATACGCCTAAGGCGATCGGAAAGGCAAAGAAGCGTTTGTTGCTACGCCAGTCCCAGATAATCAGGCAAATCAAGATGACATCCGCCAATACAAAACCAAAGAAAGGCACAATAGGGCTCCCTCCTATTTTAGGGGCATAAGGAATCAGAAACCGAAAATAGCCATAGATCAGACGGTCCGTAATGGGTGTAAACAGAGGTAAGGCTGTCACCACCATAAACCGTGCATGCAAGGCAGCGTTTTTACGAAAGTAAATGGCCAACCCATAAAGTATCAAAAAGGCAAAAATAGAGTTGACACTGAGTGCTATAAAGTAATAATGTCCCACGGCCAGCAGTTGTGCTCCCGTAAACAGATGATTGACCAAATCGAATGCTGTAAAGGCAATGAAAGGCACCAAAACATAAGATCCATAACCTACCCACCGATGGACGGTAAAGGCTCTTGCGCGAATGAGTTTGGCTTGTGTTATCAACATAACACACCACAGCGTCATAGCTATGGCATGGCGGTGAAGGTGACTGTCAAGCGGAGAAAAGATACGGCCAAAATACCCCGGCCAGAAGGCAATGATTGCCGCAAGGAGAAATACGATAAAAGCAATAAATACCCGACGATTAAGAAACTGGTCTATTTTCATTACCCACAACCTGATTCATGCCCCCCTACCTCAATATTACAATTTTACCACTATGCTTTCTGCTTATACCTGACTTAGGCGTATAAGTGATCTCATAAAAGTAAGGGCCTTGAGGAGCATCGTTCCCATTGAACTTACCATCCCAAGAGGCTGAGATTTTATCACTTTCAAAGACGACTAATCCATTTCTGTCTTGAATGCGGATATCCATAGATTGCACATTTTGAAAACCAGGACGGAAGGAATCGTTACTTCCGTCACCATTCGGTGTGAATGCCGTAGGCACCGTGAACACAAAACCCTGCTCAATCTCAAGGGTATCCACCTTAGAAAGCGTACAGCCTACTTCATTCTCCACAGTGAGTTCTAGCACGTAAGTACCCGGAGTTCTATAGGTGACGCTTGTGTTTTGATCTTCAGATGCTCTTGTATCTCCAAAATCCCAAAGCCAACTAACTATGCCTTCTCCTAACGATTCGTCATTGAGCGTAATCGGAAAGTCTATCGCAAACTCCTCAGTTGTCAAACTAAACTCTGCCTCCAGATTGTATTGGTTTCTGATCGTAATGGTAGTGTCATACGTACAGCCTACATCATCTTGCACAGTCATTATATACTTTTGATCATCAAGGTTCACAAAGTTATTGACCGGTCCAAAAGCACCTTGATCCATGGAGTAGGTGTATGGAAACACTCCTCCGATACCTTGGATACTCAATGCTCCATTTGCTGTATTTGGACAAAGATTGTCATCCAAATTAAGAACATTGATTCCCAGTTTCTCAGGAGCCGTGACTACTACTTCTATTGAATTTGTTTCGCAGAAATTGGTATCCACAGCCAGCAGTTGATAGGTGCCTGCAGGCACTTCTGTAAGGTCCTCTACTTTGCTATATGGAAGACCATTGCGCAACCATTGAAATGCATAAGGCTGTACTCCACCAGTTACATTGGCATTGATCACCGCATCGTAAGGCGTAGAACATGTATTATCGGTACGGGTAAGGCTAATCAAAAATGGATCGGGCTCTTTTACTTCCACAGTTCTTGATATAACACATCCTTGTAAATCAGTAATGGTCACTCTGTAAAATGCGGCCTCAAGATTGTTTGCAAAGGAACCTGTCTCAGGAAAGCTCACACCATCTTTCAACCAAACAAATTTGTAACTACCATAGCCGCCACTAACCTGTGAAGAGACTGATCCATCATTACCACCAAAACAGGCAACATCATCTATCTGAAAGGTGACAGT
>JBLIFO010000010.1:0-33556 GCA_047633875.1 Marinoscillum sp.
CCAACTGCTCCATCTGCTGTGCTTGCTGTTGCTTCATATTCTCAGCTCCATCAAAGAATATGTTTCCTACAACAGCACTGATCCCCATAGTCAGGATAATCCAAAGGATAAACTGTGAAAGACCAACTCCCGCGACACCTATCACCTTACCCATCATCAGTTGGAATGGCTTTACTGAAGAGATGATCACTTCGATGATTCTCGTAGTTTTTTCTTCCACTACTCCGCGCAAGATTTGCGTACCGTAGATGAAAATGAACATGTAAATCATAAAAGCCGCGATGTAACCAACAGCGGTTGCACCAACGGAGCTACTTTCTTTTTCCTCTCCTGTACCAGAAAGATTGATCGTACTGATATTTACATCAGCTTTCAATCCATCAAGTACCTCTTGCTGAATACCAGATCTCCTGAGTTTGATTTCCTCAATCTCCGCTTCAATTTTGCGACCGAGGGTTTTCACCAAACCAATACTTGGATTATTTGGCGAATAGAGAATCACCCCTTGTGGATTATCTATATCGAGCTCGGGAATGAAAAGCAGTCCATCGAAATCACCTTTTTGAACCTGCTCTTTAGCAGCATCTAAGGAGTTGGTTGCGAAGACTATTTCCATTTCACTATCGCTAACGAACACTTCACCAAACATTCCGCTATTGTCTACGATCTGAATGGTTTTGGTATCGATCCCTTTTGTAGCTGTCCATCCTACTATGAAGAAAAACCCACCAAAAAGCACTGGAGCGAGCAATGTCATCACCAAGAATGATTTCTTCTTGACACGCGATATATACTCTCTTGCTATGATTAGTCCGATTTTATTCATGGTCTTCTCCTTTCACTTTACTGATAAATATTTCATTGATTGATGGCACTTTCTCTATGAAAGAATGAATCTCCACTTGATTCACTAGCACTTTCACAAGATTGTTTGGTCCGTCAGGGGTTTTGTCTTTCACGATAGACTCGGTGAGCCCGTTCTCAAGTTTTGAGGTGCTGACAATCTCAAAATCAGCAGCAGGCACTAATGTGCCACTGTAGTTGATAATAAAAGTTCCATCCTTATGATCATTCTTAATGTCGATTTTTTTGCCGTCCAAAATCTTCTGAGACTTATTGATGAGGGCAATGTGATCGCAAAGCTCTTCTACAGATTCCATTCTATGGGTAGAAAAAATGATGGTTGCACCATTTTCTCTGAGTCGTAAAATCTCATCTTTTATCAAATTGGCATTTATAGGATCGAATCCCGAGAAAGGCTCATCCAGTATGATCAATTCTGGTTCGTGAAGTACTGTTGCAATGAATTGCACCTTTTGCGCCATTCCTTTGGAAAGATCCTCTATGGTTTTATTGCTCCATTCGGTCAGCTCAAGACGGTTGAGCCAAAATTTGATTTTCTCTACAGCTTCTTTTCGGGAAAGTCCTTTAAGTCGAGCCAGATAAAGCAGTTGCTCGCCTACTTTCATCTTTTTATACAATCCTCGCTCCTCAGGGAGGTAGCCGATCATTCGCACAAGCTCAGGGGTAATCTTAATTCCATTGAGATAAGCCTCGCCGCTATCTTGCTCAATGATTCTGGTGATAATCCTAATGAGTGTCGTCTTTCCCGCTCCATTGGGTCCAAGAAGACCAAATATGCTTCCTTTGGGAATAGACAAACTCACATCTCGCAATGCCTGATGACTGCTGTAGGATTTACTGATGTTTTCAACACGAAGTAGTTCCAAATCTTTTAAGGTTTAGTTTCTGGTGATTTAGTCTTATTAGCTTTGAAATTATTACAGGATTTGGAATAATTTTTATTTTTCGCTGAAAAAGAACACAATAACCCCATTTATCAAATGCCATATACGCTTTTCGCAATTGTAGTTTATTTAATGACTTGCGTAATTGTATTGCCCACGCTGATAATTATGTCTCAGCGGAAGTCCTGGCATCCCGCTGCTTTGAGGTTTCATGAATGGTGGGCTCATGTTTATTTCAGCATCATATTTATGCCTGTAGAGATTGTTGGAAAGGAGAAACTGGAGAAAAATGGCCAATATATATTCTGCTGCAATCACTTTTCCTTTCTAGACATACCAGCGTTCTATTTGCTCTACAACCCAAAATTCATCGGTAAGCGCTCTTTGACGAAGATTCCGCTTTTCGGATATTTCTTCAAGAAAATCCATATCCCAGTAGATCGCACAAGCCCTAGAAGCAGAGCTGAAAGTTTTCATAAATCTGAACAAGCCATCAGAGAAGGTTATAGTCTTGCTTTTTTTCCTGAAGGAGGAATTGTCGTAAAGGAAAAAGATCTGCCTTACATGAATTCCTTCAAAGATGGTGCTTTTCGATTGGCAATAGAGAAGCAAGTAGCACTTGTACCACTCACCATGCCCAACAATTTTTTAATTCTAGCAGACAAATCTCCGATTCGTTTTCGTAGACTTTCCTTGAAAATCATAGTGCATGATCCTATCCCAGCGGGTATGTATACAGAGGCGACTCTGCCGGCTTTCAAAAAGCACGTATATGAAGAAATTCAGTCCGAACTTCTCAAACACCATCCAGATAAAGTCAGGCCAGTTGTCTAATATTGCTCACTAGGAATTCAATAAAAAAGCACCTTTTTGAAATCGTACCAAAGCACCATAAGCGCCATTACCAAAGTGGGTTTTTTTGTCGCTGTTCTCATATTCGGCTATTTCTACTGGCAAGGTTATGACACTAGCATCTTCTGGAATGTCACCACTTCCGCCGAGTCTTCTTCGTTCTTCACCATGCCTTTCAAAAAAGGCCCATTCGAGTTTAGCTTTCCAGCGCAGAAGTACCTCTTAGTAGAAACTTTCTCAGCAGGGCCAATCATGAGAAATTTCACTTTAGATGCTGTATTGATCAGTTTCTTATTGATCGGGATATCCCTTCTTTTATCCGCAGCAACTGCACTTTCGCGTACTTGGTTTATAGCCAATATGGGGCTAATCATCATCTTCATCAGCAGCATGCATTTGCCAGAAGTTGGGCTATTTGGCTTTGGGCCTCACTCATCTATGGGAGTGGTTATTTTACTCTCTGTGCTCGTACTTCCAGCATATGCCCTTCATGCATTCTTGCCAAATATCAACCTACTTTGGAGATGGTTGATATTCATTGCATTATTCGCTGGAGTGTCACTTTTCTCAGGCGTAGATCTGATCCTGCTACAGGATCAATTCATCACAGGTAGCTACTATGGACTGATCGCACTGACGCTTATTTTCATTTTTATAATAGCTGAAGAAAATATTTTTGGCATCCTATACCTTATTACCCAGTCAAAAGGAGGAAGGAACAACCACCTCCACTTTACCGCTTTCTGCTTTTCCTATTTAGGTATTTTAATAGTCTATTATGGTAAAAAAGCAGGTTTTTGGGATCTGGACATTCCCTTTTTCAACCCGTATCTATTACTTCTAATAAGTAGTATTGTAGCCTTTTGGAGTATCCGATTCAAGCAAACACTTCTAGGGACTACTTCTGACTTGAATCTTGTGAAAGTGATTTTCACAGCCATCACCATTATTTCTTTGAGCTTCCTTTCACTTGCTTTTGCTCGCGGCAATGATTCTATCTATGAAGGCTTTCACTACTTCATCGTCTATACCCATGTCGCATTTGGGATCATGCTTTTCCTATACATCCTTTGGAATTTCGCCAACCCACTGGCTGAAGGGCTACAGGTATATAAAATTGCCTACCGCTCTCAAAATCTTCCCTATGTCAGCGCCAAACTTGCAGGGCTGGCTATCGTGGCTGGTTTGTTTTTTCTTTCCAATCAAGAGGCTTTCCTATTGTTTCAAGCTGGTCAATTCAATTACCGAGGTGCCCAAGCACTTGTTGAAAACCAAGAAGGATTGGCAATGGAGTATTTCCGCGAAGGAAGTATCTACGGGTATGACAATCACTACTCCAACTATCAGCTGGGCTACAATGCCTTGCAAAAAGGTAAAATAAAAGAAGCCAATTATCGGTTCCAAAGGGCCAGTCTGCGATATCCTTCTGCACAGACTTTCGTCAATCAGGCGAGTACCAATGCCATATTAGGTGAAAGCACACCTGTAATAGTTGGTTTGAAAAATGGACTGTTAAAGTTCCCTGACAACAGTCAAATCCTGAATAACCTTGGGTTGACCTATGCCGATCTGGGCAATAAAGAACTTGCTGCCAACTATTTGGCGCAAGCCAAACCATCATCTCAATGGACCAATGCAGCTTTGGTAAACTTCTGGAATGTGACCAATGAAGTGGCGAGTGCGCCCGAGGATTATGAAAAAGGCAATCTCGCGGTAAAAGCAAACATCATTGGCAAACTGGTCGAAAAGAATGTGCCTCAAGCCTCAATTATTTTTGATACGGCTATCCTTTATCCTTCTTATAAAATGCACCGAATTGCATTTTTGGTAAACGCTGCTAGCTATTTCAAAGACCCGACAGTGGCTAAGAATTTGTCTGATAATCTATCTGGACAGCTCGACGAATCGATGTACTACGCTGGTAAAAACGCCATCATATTGAATGAAATCAAAAGTGAAAATATAAACGATGCGCTCAAGCAACTGGATTATCTCGCTGCAGAGTCGACAGCCAAAGAACAAGGCAAATACTTCAACGAGATGGGACTCATCGCGCTTTCGCAACATGCTCCAAAAATTGCCTTAGACTTTTTCAATAAGGCAATAGATTATGGCTATTCGGATGCCTTTATATGTAAGACTGCTAGTCTTTTGGAGCTTGGCAGCTATATAGAAGTGACCAGCTGGACAGATTATCTCCTTTCAGTAGATTCTTCTTTCGTGCAGTTAAGGAATGACCTTAGTGTGCTTGATCGTCAGGAAACTCAGAGTGATGATGAGTTACTTTTCAGACTTTACTACAAATACGACGAATACAGTTCAGCTGAATTGCATAGCGCTTTGAGCAAAGCAGATGAAAACTATGCACTATCCCTTTGGGAAAAAATAAGCAAAGAACAGCTCGTTTTGGGAGACTATGAATCAGTATCAAATTATAGAGACGTTTTCAAAAGCTATCTGAAAGCGGAAGCATTCGAAGAAGCAGAGGTCCTAGTTGCTCTTGGTAAGAATCAACCAGTTTCGGGGAAACATCCATTGGTCAATATCCTCAACCTTACAAATGATAAAGAGAAAGCTAAGGGACTTGCTGTACTTGCCTCTAAAAATTCCTTGAATGAACCGCTCGTGTTAGCAATATCTAAGATCCTGGAGACTCTTGATCCTTCGTTCAATTATGAGGTGCTGATAGAGGCTATCAACATCAACAGAACAAGTGTAGCTTTGCACAAGAGTTATATCATGGCCGCTTTGGAAATAGGACTTGACCAATATGCACAAGATGTATTCCCTATGCTTGAAGGATTGACAACACCTTCAGATTTTCAAAAATTCTCAATGCAATATGCGGAGAGAAAAGCCCAACTAGACGAGTCGGCTATCTGGTAACATTTTTTTAAAACCGCGGAATAATCGCATAATTTTTACAGAATGAATCACCCCTTTCATCTCGGTAAGGATGACCTTACACCTGGCAAAGCACTTGAAATAGCTCGGGGAGAATTACAAGTAGCAATTGCTCCAGACACACTCGATCGTATCAAGAAAAGTCATGCAGATGTGCTAGCTATAGCGCAAGGTGACAAAGTAGTCTATGGCGTCAATACTGGGTTTGGACCACTTTGCACTACTATCATCTCAAAAGCTGATACTACACGACTTCAAGAAAACATCCTAAGAAGCCACAGTGTAGGTGTGGGTGCAAATGTCCCAGACGAGATCGCTCGACTGATGATGATCTCTAAGTTGCATTCGCTAAGCTTTGGTTATTCAGGAATTGCACCAGCAACGCTTTATCGTATAATCTGGATGCTGGAAAATGACATCACACCGATAGTTCCCTGTCAAGGGTCAGTAGGTGCATCAGGTGATCTAGCTCCTCTTGCGCATCTTTTTTTACCATTAATTGGTCTTGGCAAAGTGATTGTAAAAGGGGAAATATTTGATACCTCAGAAATTTATCAACGATATGATCTACCTCCTTTGACTCTTGGACCGAAGGAAGGTTTAGCGCTGATCAATGGCACCCAGTTCATACTGGCTTACGCAGTTCGTGGGCTTTACAGAATGCACAGATGCTTGGAATTGGCGGACATTATAGGCGCCATGTCTCTGGAAAGTATCCTAGGATCAGCCGCACCTTTCAAAGAAAAACTTCACCAATTACGGCCCTATAAAGGTTCGCTTCATGTGGCCTATCGCTTACGCACCTTGCTGAAGTCTTCTGAGATGGTAGAGTCTCATGAGAACTGTAGTCGGGTACAAGATCCATACTCCATCAGATGTATGCCTCAGGTACATGGTTCTTCTCGAAATGCGTGGTTGCATTTGAAAGAGCTCGTGCATATTGAGCTAAATAGCGTAACTGACAATCCAATCATACTCAGCCAGTATGATACCATAAGCGGTGGGAATTTTCATGGTCAACCATTGGCAATGCCCCTCGACTATGCAACCTTGGCTGCTTCTGAATTAGGTAATATATCAGATCGCAGAACCTACTTATTGTTAGAAGGAGACATTGAAGGTTTGCCAAAACTATTGATGAAAAACACTGGGATCAACTCTGGATTTATGATTCCTCAGTACACCTCCGCAGCACTTGCAAGTGAAAACAAAACACTTTGCTTTCCCGCCAGCGCCGACAGCATACCCACTTCCCTCGGACAAGAAGATCATGTAAGTATGGGATCAATCAGCGGGCGTAAGCTCAATCAAGTGATTGACAATTTGGAAAATATCCTCGCGGTGGAGCTAATCTGTGCCGCTCAAGCATTTGATTATCGAAAACCGCTAAAGTCAAGTCAAATACTAGATGCCTGTCATGAATTGATTCGTTCGGAAATAGATCATGCAGAAGAAGACCGTGTATTTGCAGATGACATTCAGAAAGCACATCAATTATTGGTGAGTGATGACATCATCAACACCGCATATCAAACAGCAGAAAAAAACAACATCGACCTAAAAGGAGAAATGTATGGATTATTCTCAATTTCTTAAAAACTACGCCAATCACCCCAGTTACAAATCACCTCGTGGTTCCAAGCTGAATGCCAAATCATGGCAAACGGAAGCACCGCTAAGGATGCTCCTCAATAACCTGGATGCTGAGGTAGCTGAAAACCCTGCTGAGCTCGTGGTTTATGGTGGCACTGGACAAGCCGCTAGAAACCGTGAATCACTGGAAAAAATTATTCAGTTGCTCTTGGAACTGGAAGAAGATCAAAGCTTATTGATACAGTCCGGTAAACCTGTGGGAATCGTGCGGTCACACCCCGAAGCACCAAGAGTTCTTATTGCCAACTCCAATTTGGTGCCTGCTTGGGCCACGTGGGAGCATTTTGAAGAGCTAAAAAGCCGTGGACTCATGATGTACGGCCAGATGACGGCTGGCAGTTGGATATATATTGGTTCGCAAGGTATACTTCAAGGTACTTACGAAACTTTCATGGAGTGCGCTCGGCAACATTTTGGCGGAAGCCTCAAAAACAAACTCCTAGTCACAAGTGGACTTGGCGGTATGGGCGGTGCTCAACCTTTAGCAGCGACAATGGCAGGAGCTACTTTTTTGGGTGCAGATGTTGATGCTAGCAGAATCGAAAAGCGTATCCAAACAGGATATATCGATCGCATGACAGATAGCTATGAAGAGGCTCGCGATTGGATATTGAATGCACGCAATATGGGTGAAAATCTTAGTGTGGGATTGGTAAGTGATGCAGGCGATATGTTGGAAAGACTCTTGGCTGACCGTAT
Organism: Marinoscillum sp.; assembly: GCA_047633875.1. Lineage (GTDB taxonomy): Bacteria > Bacteroidota > Bacteroidia > Cytophagales > Cyclobacteriaceae > Marinoscillum. Next base: position 7,857 of record JBLIFO010000010.1, read on the forward strand.
CATACCGGATGTGCTTACCGACCAAACTTCTGCGCATGATCCACTTCACGGTTATGTCCCTAACGGATTTACCCTAAGTGATGCCGTAGCATTACGAAAGTCTGATTCTAAGCAATATGAAAAGCTTTCGATGAAAAGCATGGCACGTCACGTAGGACTAATGATCCAAATGAAAGATCTGGGTGCCGTCACTTTTGATTACGGAAATAACATCAGAGAATTTGCCAAGCAAGGTGGTGAAGCCAATGCTTATGCTTTCAATGGATTTGTACCGGAGTACATTCGCCCGCTCTTTTGCGAAGGAAAGGGTCCATTTAGATGGGCGGCACTTTCTGGTGATCCAGAAGATATTTATACGACTGATCAGGCACTTATGGAGGCCTTTCCAGAAAATGAGTCCCTCAGGCATTGGCTCACTCAAGCCAGAGAAAAGATCTCTTTCCAAGGACTACCGTGTAGAATCTGCTGGCTAGGAATGGGCGAGCGCGAAAAAGCTGGTTTGATTTTCAATGATTTGGTAAAAACTGGAAAAGTAAAGGCACCCATCGTAATTGGTCGAGATCATCTAGACTGTGGTTCTGTAGCTAGTCCTAATAGAGAGACTGAAGCCATGAAAGATGGATCAGATGCTGTTTCAGACTGGCCATTGCTCAATTTGCTATCAAACACATCTGGCGGTGCTACTTGGGTTTCTTTCCATCATGGAGGTGGTGTGGGTATGGGATATTCGCAACATGCTGGCATGGTGGTATTGGCAGATGGAACTGAACGAGCAGAAAATTGCCTGAAACGGGTACTTCATAACGACCCAGCCATGGGTGTATTCAGACATCATGATGCCGGGTATGACAAGGCCACCGAAGTTGGTAAACAATTTGGAATCCTGATATAGCACAAAAAAAGAGGCCATCTCGATGAGATGGCCTCTTTCATGTATAAACTTAAAGAGATTAGTTGCTCAATTTGAAAATGATAGGGAGTACCATTCTCACTTTTACAGCTCTACCTCTTTGTTTTCCTGGTTTGAACTTAGGAGATTGTCTAAGTACTCTTTCAGCTTCCTCGTCACATCCTGCTCCGATACCTTTTACTGCTTTTACTTCAATAACGGTACCATCCTTGTCCACAACGAACTGAACGTACACTCTACCTTCAATACCCATCCGTCGAGCCTGAGAAGGATAATCCATGTTGTCCCCAACATATTTGTAGAATGCATAAATTCCTCCTGGGAATTCCGGTTGGTCCTCCACAATTGTGAAAACCTCTTCTACAGATTCATCTTCTACTACTTCCTCGAATATGATATCTTCAATAATCATATTTTCAGTTACCTCCACATCAAGTTCTACTTCGATTTCATCCTCTATCTCCTCCTCATCTGGAACTTCGATGATCTCAGGAAGTTGGATTTTTGGAGGAGGGGGCGGTGGTTGCTCCGTAGGAGGAATCTCCATGATGTCCTCAAAATCATCAGTCACCTGACCCAAGTCCAAAAGACCAGAATCATCATACGTTCTCCACTCGAACGCTAAGATGACCAACAACAAACTCACAGTAAAGCCGATATTCATCAAGAGACCGGACTTTCTCTCTAAGTCTGAATTTGGATTTTTCTTTAGTTCCATAGTTTTTTTTACTTTCTAAATCGAGAATGATCTCAAATATATTACTTCTCTAACTTTTTATCGTTAATCACTGGTTCCTTTTTGTTAAAAATAAGACCAAAATAGCTGAACATGCTCCCAAGACATCTGCGGCCGCATCTGTCAAATCACTGGATCGGTTAGGGACAAAGGCTTGAATGATTTCGCTTCCACCAGCAAATATGACCACCAGCAGCAGTAGAAAAAATACGTTAATCTGGATCCAACCAGATTTCAAGAGAAACGTCCAGCCAAAAAACAAGCTAAAATGTGCAATTTTATCTGCATATGTGAAGAAGTAGTAATTTAGTTCTCTATTTCCAGGCTTAAACAATAGCCAGCACATCAGAAGTGTCCACACGAAAAAACTTATCCGCATGGAAATCGCTTTTAGATTATCCGCCAATTAGTTCTGTATAAGCCTCCGCAGAAAGCAATGAATCAGTACCTCCGCTTACCTTCACTTTTATCATCCAACCTTCGCCATAAGGATCGGAATTGATCACCTCAGGGTTAGATTCAAGATTTGGATTGATCTCCAATACCTCGCCAGAAACCGGCATAAAAAGATCCGAAACTGTCTTTACAGCCTCTACTGTTCCAAACACATCGCTCGATTTCAAGTCTTCACCTTCAGTTTCGATCTCTACATAAACAATGTCTCCGAGTTCCCCTTGAGCAAAATCTGTAATGCCTATGGTAGCTACATCGCCTTCCAAAAGCACCCATTCATGATCCTCTGTATAGCGTAAATTTCCTGGTACGTTCATATGGTTTTATTTTGGGTTCAAAAATACTTAAAACTCTGACTTTGGTCTATTGAGCAAGACTAAATCTTAACTGCGTACCAAAGGCGGTGGTGGCTGTCTTGAAAGAGCTCACTTTTGGCTCGGTGACGCTTCGCTCGAAATACATAGTCAGATCCAATTGATCGTTGAGTTTGTAAGTGAGTGAAGGTCTAAACTGAAAGTTAGTATTACCATTGGTGATGGTACTTTGACCATCAAGCTTACGCTGTATAGTCTCCGCATCGCGCAAAGTCAAACTCACTCGCAAGGTAATGGCATTTTCTAATGTAACTGTCCTTCCTTTTATTTTGAAAGGTACTTTAAATTCTTCTTGACTATAACCGAAATCAAGCGTGACATCATTGCTGGTAGTTTCGGTGACTTGCGCATTTGTCATGTTCAAAGAAAGCATTCTGTCTTTTTTGTATTCTACGCGAGTTGTGATATTGTTTTTCGTGCGGATATTGACGCCAATCAATGGTGCAAACTGCTCGGATATCGTTACCTGATTGATAATATAAACTGGGGCGTATCTACCCGAACCGGTTGTGTCTGTAGCCTGTGGGTAAGCCAGTACATTATTATTAAGGGTAATACTGAAATCATCCCCAATTCTATCGCCGTAGGAATTTATGTTGAAGTTGTAATCATTGACGTTATACACTGATCTGTAACCATGTGTCAAACTCACCGATGAGAAAATAGCTGCTAAGGCTGGTATTTTTCCTAGCCCACCATAGTCCATTCTCCAGCCCGGAAGAGGTATTTTAGGGAATGGAGTAAGCGCCACATCTGAAGAGCTCTGTCCAGAATACGCTGCTATAAAAGAAGGAATAAGTACGTCTTGTGATAAGGTATCATAGTACCCAAATTCGTTGTTGAGGGAGTTTTGCTTCCGCCTGATTTCATCAATATTCTTAACGAACACATTGAAAGCCTCCGAAGAATTATTGTTTCCTTTCTCATCGAAAGCAGTTTTGATTGATAAAAATGAGACACTGTAACTTCCCTTTCTGGCAGGAGTAAGCGATGCAAATCCCTTATTTTCCGTCACAAATGGATCAAACCTAAAAGTTTCTTCAAATAATGCGGTGTTGGTGCGTTTTGCATCAAGCTGAATTTTAAGATCAGGGACTGGCTCTATAGATGCTCTTAATCCAAGGTCTGTGGCATAGGTCTGTAAGAATGGAGAAGTAAGGCTTGTGTTTTTGACCAACCAATCATTATTAGCCGCTTTGAATCGAATATTTGGGTCTTGTTCTCCTAATATAAATCCCCAACCAGGCGCATTAAAACCACTATCCAGTCCAAAAAGAAACGCTGTAGGTGCAAATCCAGTCAGCGTAGTGGCCTCACGTATATTATATGTCATATTGACATCCCTTACTGACATTAATATTCGGAGGAAAGACTTTGCTGGGTTAAATGACCTCTCTTCGCCTTCCTTTTTTCGCACAGGAGTGTTGATTCCTTTTAAGTATTCTATTTTATTGTAAAGTTTCACCAAATCTACTTTGGTGGATAGTCCTCGATCACGCTTGTTTTCTATGGTGTTTCCAAAAAATAGTGAATCAATTTCTACTTTAGAACCAGCAATCCAGTTGTACCCGACTGCATATCTTATATCAGCACTCATCCAATCTGTGAAAGGAATCTTGTCTAATGGTAATTTATAGGTAGCCGAAATATCCTGTCCGAAAGCTCGCATGCGTCCTAAGCTTTTAACTTCGCCCCAGATGTAATCACGCTCTTCTTGGGTATCAATATCTCCATTTATAGGTGTATCAGGGCCTTCTATTTCGTCTATGATAGCATTAACACGCGCAGCATAATCAAGATTCAGGCTCTTAAATGGGGTCCACCGGAGGGCATAGTTTCTATTGAAAGTGAATAATCGCTCATAGTAAGCCTGTGTACGATCTACTTCCAATTTGTCATCATAGAGTTGGGTAAGCCTGAAATTTCTATCCAAATCTCCACGAATAGAAACGCTGCTAGGATTTAGCGTCAGATTTACATCTTTGATCAGTTTCAGATATGGGCTTTTAAAGGCTTCTGATTTAGCAAAAGGCTCTATTGTAAGTGGCTTTGGTGAGTAATTATATGCCACCCCGCCACTCACATTCTTTTGTAAAAAAGTCTCTGTAGTAGCATTACTGGTTACCACATCACTGTAGGCATACGAGAAACTGAGATTCTCAACATCGAAGAAATGCTTGTTGGCATCTGGATTGACTTTCTCCTTGTGGACGTTCGTGAAATTGATACTTCGTCGCTCGGTTCGGTCCTCTACTATTCTGCTGTATTTCTGCCGCTCTTCCTCGGTATCAAACGCTTCCAAAGATGCATCCAGTGGCACATCAGGATCTAATGGATCAAACTGCGGAGTAGTCCTAGACTTTTCAAAACTGACAAACATGGGCACTTTGAGGCCTGTCCTTTCTGGCAAAAGAAACTTATCCACATTTACATTAGCTGAGATGTCATATTGGATAGTCTCATTTCTGGTTCGCTGTTGGATGGTTTGCTGGATATTTCCAAACCCAATAGAAGTATAACGAGTAGAGGCCGATACAGTGGCCACATCTGCCAACTTCGTGCTGATGCGAGCGTTCGCTGCCCATCCCTTTCTTTTGTCAAAGTCTGTAACCCTGAGCTCATTTGCCCAAAGACAAACTGACTTTGGTGCCCTATCGTCTGACTCAGGATTCCGCACCCCTATCATCAATACCTGTATGGATGAAATATCTGGCCGTCCCTTTACGGTGATATTATATTTACCATCGTTCGATTTGGCAGTGTATGGTATCCGCTCATCTCCATCCAATCTATTTCTTTCAGATTTGATACCGAGCATTTCATTAATGGAAATGTCTATTTCGTTTTCCAAAGGCCAAACCGCACGCGCTAATGCATCTCCGGTTCCCGTCACTCCGTCTGGAGTTACTTTTAAAGGAACCTCCAATTCGTAATAGTTTTCTGTAAAATCAGTACCAAATCTTATAAACGCATTGACTTCATCATCTCTGAGAATATCTCCATTATTTGCTTCTGCATGGAGAAACATCTGCACCCGTCCATAATTGATCAGGTCGAAGGTCACGTTTTTGAATACTGCCCTACCGTCTTTGTCCTCTAGATTGTCCACACAGATTTGCAATGATTGCTCATTGACTTGTCTATTGACGATCGTGGTATTGTCCCTGTCACGGTTGATACCTGGTGGCACTACATATGGTGATTTGGTTTCGCTACCTGTACTGTTCTCTTCGATGTTTACCACGGAAACGTTGAAGTCTGAATAGTTGCTTTCGGGCACTTCATTTAAGCCTACTTCGTTGAGTGCTTCCTGATATTTTCGCCATTGGCTACCCACAAGCTGGAGCTTGGCCATACGAAATACAACTGGCTGCTGGAAATTGGTGGCATACATTCGGATATATCGGATAGTCTTAAAACCTGTAATCCCGCCAAATACTTTGTCGGGATTTTTGATCGGGATTCGAAACAAATACCACGTGGCTTCACCACTTTGATCCGTGATCTTATCTACAATGTGATTTTTACCTATGTCTAACTCTCCCGGGCGCATAGAGAGTTTGTATTCATAGTACTCTTCCAAATCAGAAAGCGTGTTGTCTTGGTTGAGGTCTTCATTGTCCGGTGTATTAGATGAGGCAAGTGGTCTATTGCTACCACCATTCACAGGTGAGTTGCCCTCCAAACCATTGTAGTTTTTGTACCGCTCTAAAATTTTGGCATTACGAGCGTCAAGGTCAGGCCCAGTAAAATGACGAAAGTCGTCACCCGAAGGGTCTGCTGTAATTTGATCAAGCGCCTCACCTGTCACTCTCAATCTGTCGATAAAATCTGCAAAAAAAGTGGTCTCCGTTTCATCTGTAAGACCATCAAAACCAAGGTCTTGATTGCTTCGGGCAGCCGCATCGTTTTCAAAATTATTGGTCAAAAAAGGGTTTGCTGGCACACGGCCCCATTCATTTTCTAGAATTTGATTCAAATCTCCATTTGGGGGATACCCACTCTCAAATGCATGTCTACCGTCAGGAATCACATCTTCCGAGATGCTTCCCAAGTTAAATATCAGATCTCCTCCTGTGGTGTTAGACACATTGGAATAACCAGCTTGCACTACCCCGCGAGGAGAATCAATGAAAGGATCTAGCATCCAAAATTCTAGATACTCAATATTAGTCTTGTCAAAATCCACCTCTGTGGTAATGGCTCTGGTAACCCCTCCATAGTTGGTTCTAGGATCTGGCAGCAATCCATCTCTGGTCAGGTTTGGGTTGTAGTTATACTGCCCTCGCTCCTGCGGAAAATAGGCGATATCAAATATTGTCTCTGGAACGATGATCACGTTTCGATCTCTTTGACGGAATATTTCCTGTGGCAAAACTGGCCGAACATAATGATTGGATAAGTCATCCTCTGTGATATTGCTCGGATAAAATCGACTATTGGGCTGATAGAATGTGGAAATATCAATCGTGTACCAAGCCATCTTCGCACGCTTGTAGTTCGCACCAAGTGGAGTCCCAGCTTCTGAGGTTTTGTCATATCTTCTATCGAGCGTTTTGGGAGTTGCCGCTAGTTTCCACCCTTGCGCTCCTGCCAAATTTTGCGGTGTTACTGCGCTTTCAAAATCATCAATATATGAGGTCCCCTTGCCATCCACTAGATTGGAAGTGCCCGGAATCATCTGAGCAAACTCAGCATTGAATGTGATAGAAGATGGCGCCTTGGTACTCACCAATGGAAGAAAATCAAGCGCCTTGGTTAGAAATGGCAAATCGCCTTGGTAGGCGATATCAAATCCATATTTAGTGTTTCTGGTTGGCTCATCCCCTATGGCAAATCTCGAAACCCCGCCAGGCCGTTCATTGAGACGAAGAATTGTAGCTCCAATGTTGAACTTATCACTAAACTTATAATCAGCCCGAGCACCGTAAAGCCACCTTGACTGAAAGTTGAAAAGATCGGCTTTTTCGTAGGCAATGTTAATGGTCTTGCCAGAGCTAAGAATACCCTGATTTAAAATCCGGACACGACCAAGATTGTAATCCACCGAGTAGTCAAGCCCTTCGGTAAGTGGGGTATTACCAGCGGTCACTCTCACAGAGTTTTCAGCTATATTGATACCAGGAAGGGCAATCTCACTAGATGATCCAGCATTGAACTTACCCACAATAAAGTATTTGTTTTTCGATGCAACTAGCTCGGCATCTGCTCGGGTAGTACGGTAAAGGGTGTCATAAACATACTTTTCCTTTAGGAAAACTTCATCATCAAAGAACTTGCTTTCCAAAGTAGAACCAAAGGGCTCAAGGACTGGAAAGATAATATTGCCATTACGCACGTCTATGGTGACTCCATCGATATAATCAAAGTTTCCGTCGCTCTGACGGTCATTGTTTTGATTGAGTTGATCTAGTCCTAGCAATCTAATAAGTGGCTGATCTTTGGTCGCACGGCCTTCATGCAACGATGGGTTATCAATACCTGTGGCATCATCTCGGTAATGTACGCGTAGTGTAAAACCCTCACGCTCTATTTGGCTTGCATTTAGATTATAGATGTTTTTCATCATCAGGTCCCAAGAAGGAATTTGAGTATTGATCTTATTTGGACGAAGCAACTTCATCACAATGACTTCATCCTCTTTGAAAATCTGATAATCTTCACTCAGTTCCCCAACCTTATACACCTGACCGTTGAAAGTGTATTCATATGAGACGGCAAGCATTTCATCATTTTGAAGCTTGCGCAAAAGCGTCACATAACCCAGTCGGTTATTGATAACGTACTCGTCTTGCTCCAACTGACGAGCAGTTCCTACTTTTACGAAATCAGTTGCGTTCACGAAATTAAATTCATCTTCCAACACACCTGTTACCTGATCACTTTTCCGAAAATTGGGGTTCGAGGTGACATCATTATACAAATTGTTGGCATCATTGTCTGTAGGGGAAAAAGTGGGTTGACCACTTGCTGGTGTTACCGCATAATTTCCACTTGGGACAGCCGTAGGATCTCTGAAGATATTTTTATTCTCCCCTTCACCCAAATCCATAAGGCCTATGACCTCTCGTGTAGATCTTGTATCGTTGTTTCTATTAATCACATAGATTTCCACCCTTGTCACATTCACGCCTGAAGTGATTTGCGGTAGGGTACCAAGCCATCTTTCATAATTGTCGCGGAAGAAATGACCTAAAAAGAAATGACGATTTTCATCGTAATTAGAACCTCTTACTTCAAATTCCTTCCCCTGAAAGCCACTTTCAATGGTGAGTACATCACTCTTTCCTTGCTGTCGTGAAGCCACACCTGTCAGATATAATTTTCCAAATTGGAGTTGGGTTTTTACCCCAAAAAGTGCCTGAGCTCCTGTCATCAAACTATTCGAGACAGGCATACTCACGTTACCTATCTCTATCTTTTTGATGATATCTTCGTCGTATCCGGTAAATTCTACTTTTAGGTTGTTTTGAAAATCGAAGGTGTTGTTGTTGTCAAAATTGGCAGTGACGGCTAGTTTCTCACCAATCTTTCCGACAAGGTTTAGAGATATCTGCTGATCAAAATTAAACCCGCCATTTCGCTGTTGTCGCAAAGGCACAGCCGGATTGTCTACCCTCTGCCATCTGCCACCAAAGTCAAGATTTACAAATCCATTTGGCTGGATATCTACATAGCTCCCACCAAACAACCTGTCGAACATTGGGCTGATATAAAGTCGAGGAATCAAACTTCGACCACTAACGGCACTCTCTCCATCAAGTCCTGCAGACCTTTCTTGAAAATAATCCTTGGCAATTTGCTGATCGTTGAATTTATCATATTCTTCAAAGGTCATAGTGGTGACTGGCCGAAAATTGACATCTCCGATCCGCTCATAGACAGAATAACTGACCGAAGAGTCGAAATCTACTTGTAGATCTACTGCACTTGGATCAGAAAGCAGCAACGATGAATGGCTGCCTCTATCAGAAAACGGATCTCCAAACCTATATGGCGCTATGTACGTAGGAACTTTAGTAGGTAAATATGGGGGAATAGTATCTTGAGGGACAGTGTCTTGAGGGACCTGCTGTAGCCATATAGCATTTGAGGCGTCGGATTTGGTCACAACACCACAAAGCAACAGCACACTTACTATTAGTTGTATGTAAGTTCTCCTCTTCAAGAAAAAGTCAGGTCAGGTTCTCTTAAGCGCCAGTTTTAGCAAATCTTCCAATTTAATTTCTGATCCATACTGCTTTAAGAGACTATCAATGCTCTTTTCAGCAGCTGGTTTGGCTATGCCCAAGGTGGTCAAGGCGGATAACGCCTCATTTCTCATTGTATTGTTAGGGGTAGAAACAAATTCAGTTCCTTTTTCAAGGTAACCTTCTTTCAACATTTTATCTTTTAACTCAAGGATGATTCGCTGTGCGGTTTTCAGTCCGATACCTTTTACCCCTTGAATGGTTTTTACGTCTTCGCTGACTATGGCTCGGTGGAGTTCCTCTGGGGACAATGAAGACAATACCATCAAACCTGTACTCGGGCCTACGCCTGATATGGAAGTCAGCTCTAGGAAACGTTTCTTTTCTGATTGCTCCGCAAAACCAAAGAGCGTGTGCGCATCTTCTTTTATATGTAAATGCGTGTAAATCTTAGTGCGCTCAAGGTTTTTGATAGCTGTATAGGTGATTAGGCTGATCTTGGCTTCATAGCCAATGCCGCCGATATCTACCACCACATATGTTGGGTCTTTCACGACAAGTTTGCCTTCTAGATAATTAATCATTTGGTGCCTTTCTTCTCCCTTTTTTCGTTGAGCTGTGCGTCCACAACAGCTATTGCTACCATATTAAGAATATCTCTCACAGAGCTACCCACCTGCAGAACATGAACTGATTTATTCATGCCCATCAGCACAGGACCAATAGCATCTGCGCCTCCCAGTTCCATCAACAATTTATAAGCGATGTTACCTGAGTCTAGATCAGGGAAAATCAATGTATTTGCAGGATTCTTGGCAAGTGCACTAAAAGGATAGTTTTCAACCAATAAATCTTTGTTGAGTGCTACATTGGCTTGGATGTCCCCATCAATGATCATATCTGGCCATTTTTGCTTAGCCAACTTTACCGCCTTGGCGGTTTTTTCTGGCACCTCTCCGCGTGCAGATCCAAAATTGGAGTAGGAAAGTACCGCAATTCTAGGTTCAGTATCGAAGAACTTCACCACGCGTGAAGTAAGTCCTATTATGTCTACAAGCTCTTCAGCACTTGGATTCAAATTCACTGTAGTATCTGCAAAGAAGAAGTTCCCTTTGTTGTTGCTGATGATATACATCCCAGCTACTCTATTGATACCAGGTTCTACCCCGATTATTTGCAATGCGGGAAGAATGGTTTTTGGGTAATCATTGGACAAGCCAGAAATAAGAGCATCACCTTCTCCGAGTTGGACCATCATAGCGCCAAAATGATTTCTGCTACGGGTCATTTCTCTGCGAGCTGACTTTAGCGATACCCCTTTGCGTTGACGCAATTCATAAAACTTCTGGGCATAATCCTCTACCATTTTTGGTGATTGATAAGGATCTATAATTTGGCACTCTAAGAGTCCATCCAATTCATGCTCTGCAATGAGTGCTTCGATAACTTCTTTGTTACCTAATAGGATTGGAATAGCCATTTTATCATCCAAAGCCATTTGTGCTGCTTTGAGGATATTTACATCGTCTGCTTCCGCAAAAACAACCCTCTTCGGAGATCGGCGTGCTCTTGTGATGATACGAGTCATCAAACGCTGATCAATGCCTACACGCTCTTGAAGCTCTTGCTCATACTTCAACCAATCGGTGATTTCACCTTTAGCAACACCACTTTCCATAGCTGCTTTTGCAACAGCTGGAGAAATCGTAGTGATCAATCTAGGGTCCAAAGGTTTAGGAATTAGATACTCTTTGCCAAACTTCAAATTGCTTTGGCCATAGGCCTTCAGTACCATTTCTGGTACAGGTTCTTTTGCTAAGTTGGCTATCGCCCAAACGGCAGCCAACTTCATTTCTTCATTGATGGCAGTAGCCCGAACATCAAGTGCTCCACGGAATATGTAAGGAAACCCGAGTACGTTGTTCACCTGATTAGGATGATCAGAACGACCTGTAGCCATTACAATGTCTTTACGAGATTTCATCGCCAGCTCGTAAGGAATCTCCGGATCTGGATTGGACAAAGCAAAAACAATTGGATTATCTGCCATTGCTTTTAGCGCAGCTGGCTGTAGAATATTTGCAATGGATAAGCCTAAGAACACATCTGCACCTACAAGTGCGTCTTCCAGAGTATTTATATCCTCACGATCTGTTGCATATCGAGCCTTGGTTTCATCAAGATTGCCACGAGATTTTTTGATGACGCCTTTGCTATCCGTCATGATGATGTTCTCACGTTTCGCGCCAAGCGACGTGTAAAGGTCTGTACATGCGATAGCTGCAGCTCCTGCTCCACTCACCACAATTGTGACCTCCTCAATTTTTTTATTGCAAAGTTCTAGCGCATTGATCAATGCAGCTGATGAAATGATGGCCGTGCCATGCTGATCGTCGTGCATCACTGGGATGCTCATTGATTCACGTAATTCGCGCTCGATTTTGAAGCTCTCAGGAGCTTTAATATCTTCTAGATTGATCCCGCCAAAAGTTGGTTCTAGGCTTTTTACAATCTGAATAAACTTATCGGGATCAGTTTCATCTATCTCAATATCAAAAACATCAATCCCTGCAAATTTTTTGAATAATACGGCCTTTCCCTCCATCACAGGCTTAGAGGCTTCTGGGCCAATATTCCCAAGACCTAATACTGCAGTTCCGTTGGTGATAACACCCACCAGATTTCCTTTGGCAGTATATCTGTAAACTTTCTCCTTATCGGCCGCTATTTCCTTGCAAGGTTCAGCTACTCCAGGTGAGTATGCCAATGCAAGATCATGCTGAGTGCTTAGTGGTTTGGTAGGATTAACTTCAATCTTTCCAGCAGGTTTGGATTCATGAAAATCTAATGCTTCTTTCTTTCTGATTTTTGCACACATAATAGGTGGGGTTTTAGGCGAATGGAATTCTTAATTCTGGGTTGTTTCTGCCTCAGAATAAGTCTTAAAGGTAGATAAGATCGCCTCTACTTCACGCACAAGAGGTTTCTTTTTCATACCTGCAGCATAGACGTATCCTTCGATATAGTAAAGTTTCTGGGTGGCCTGATCTACAAAGCTATAGCTCACGAAAGGTCCCCCTGCAGAGCTGTTGCTCACTTTCCAAAGTCCTCTTGCTTCTACAGCAAACTCTCCTTTAAAACTTACACGTTCAGTATATACAGGAATAGTGGTTTGTCTATCTATAAAAAGCTCAGGTTTTTGAGAATCCCTCAGATAAGTGGTGGTCACTTCATCACGAAGTAATGCCACATCATCAAACACATCTGGAGTCACATAATCCGTCTCATATACGAAAACGTTTTGCTCATAATCTGCCTCTAGCTTTCTCAGCCAAATAAAATTATCCAAATCAGCAGCCTTTTCCCAGCCATAAGGCACTCCAATAGAGTAGCCATGCTTCTCTGTGATAGCCGCCATCATTTCAGATTCCTTTTTGGAAAGAACTTGCTCACGAACGCGCTCGCGAACAGCCGACTCAAATAGCGCTACCAAACTTGCTTTATTATCAGCCAGCTTCTCAACGAGCCGCTCCTCAGATTGACCAAAGAGGTACAATACGATCTGACCTTTGGCAAACTCATCACGCCTTACCGTGTAAAAGAGATTGCTATCCTGCTTGATCATTTTGAGAGAATTGTCCGTGAAGTACTCTCGGATGTTTCTACTCTCAATGCCTTCAGCATCAAGTGTCATCACAAAAATCATGTTTTTAGCATTTTTCAAGACGGCATTCAATTTGCGCGGATTCACTTTGCTCATGCTGTATTCATATTCGTCTTGTGGGAGCATCTTCATGTATTGTCGAAACATCCCTTTGAGCTGATCGCCAAGTTTGCCCTCCCACTGCAAAGAGTCCATGACCAAGATGATTTCATCCGCCTCTCCACGAGCTATTGGCATGAAGTCCTTTCTTACTTTATCTGTAGCGCTTTGGCATCCATAAAGTGCTATTAACGCTACGGTGAGAATTTTAAAAAAGCTTTTCATTAGAAATCTGGTTATTGAGTGGAAATAATCAATCGTTGCCCAGGCTGTATGGTATTCGTACTAAGATTATTAAGCTGCTTCAGACGATCAATAGAGAGTCCATTATAGTTTTTCGCAATGTCCCAAAGCGTATCGCCAACTTGTACGTAATGAAACTTTTTATCAGCTGAAATCGCTGATGTATTGGTTGTGGTATTCTGGGCATAAAGGTCTTTGGTATCGCTACTATAGGTCGGTAAAACATAGATTTTGAGGTATTGGCCGACTAGGATCATATTGCTTGATAGATTATTCCATTCCTTGATATCTGCAACTCCTACATTGTATTTATTGGCTATTGCACCTAGAACGTCACCCCTCCGTACTCGATAAACTTGCTTTTCACGCCCATAGGTACTGCCAGGAGTACTCCGTGCCAGATAGTCGAGATGTTCTTTTCCAACTTTGGAGGCCGTATCATAAAGCATGAAACGATTGGAAACCACTTGTTCTTTTATGTCCGCAGGTATTCTGAGTGTGAAGTTTTTAGTGCCTTCCGGTAGTACGCCACGCTTAATGGATGGATTTAATAGCAGCATATCTCCCAAACAGATATTGAGTTGTGCCGCGAATGTCTCTAAGTGGAAATATTGGCTCACCATGATCGTATCGGATTCTGGCAATTTGTCTTTTCTTGACGGGATCAAGTTGTGCTCGTCTGCATAGTGAATGGTATATGCTATAGCCACAAATTGTGGGACATAAGAACGCGTCTCTCGAGGTAAGTAGTCATAGATTTCCCAGAAATGCTCTTTGTATCCACTTTTCCTGATCGCTTTGCGGACATTGCCCGATCCGCAATTGTATGCAGCCATTGCGAGCTCCCAGTCACCAAATGTGCTAAAGAGATCTCTCAGGTGTCTAGCTGCTGCATCCGAAGCTGCATAGGGATCCATGCGATCATCGAGATACCAGTCATTTGACAAACCATACATTTTGCCTGTGCTGGACATAAACTGCCATAATCCAACCGCATTTGCTCTGGAGACTGCATTCGTTCTAAGGCCTGACTCAACAATTGCTAGGTATTTAAGCTCATTTGGTACATTGTAACGAGCTAGAGCCTTTTCAAAAATGGGGAAATAGACATCCAATCGCTCCATCACTCCAAGGGTGTATGGACGATCGCGAATCGTGAAGTAGTCGATGAACGATTTTACCTTTTCGTTGTAATTCAGCGGTATTTCCGACTGAATACAATTGAGACGGTCTGCCACCTCTTCATAGGTCGCATCTGGTATATGGTCATAATCAATTGGGTATTGTGCTTGCACAATACCTGATGTCAGAAAGAAGCAAAGGACAATTAATAATCTCATAAAGAAACAACGATCTAAGTGGTATGCACATTGCTTGAAGCTGTGCTAGAATGCTCTAATTATTTCTAAGCAGACAATGAACCCAAGAGAAATAAGATAAAAAAAGTGAACGGAAAGGTTCACTTTAGATTATCCAATTGCTTTGGAGGATTTTAGACTTTTTTACCTTCTTCCTTTGAGCTTTCGTTGATTTCGTTTTTGATTTCTTTGGTAGCATCCTTGAATTCACGGATTCCCTTACCCATTCCGCGTGCTATTTCAGGGATTCTCTTGGCTCCAAAAAAAATGATGACGAACAAAATAATAACTATGAGTTCCCATCCTCCGGGCATTCCAAATGCTAAGACCGTATTCATAATAGATTGAATTTAAATTTGACCCAAAGATAGGTAATAAACAGACCGACTAAAAATATCATTTTGGCGAAAGCCAAAGCTCAGGGTTGAGTTTGGCGAAGTTTTTCCAAACTTCAAAATGAACTTCTGATACTCCATTGTTATCTGTATGTACTTTACCTAAAGCTTCGTTTTGTTTAATTGTGGTGCCTTTTTTCACTGATACTTCTTTCAAACGAGAATAGACCGTGTAATACTCGCCATGCTGGAGAATGACCACATTGTACATGCCTGGCACATATGCAATCTGAATGACCTTACCATCATAGACACTCTTTACGATCTCATCCCTACTCGTCTGAATATCCACACCAGGGTTGTCCTGAATAACTCCCTTAATTACCGGATGGGCGTGCTTCCCAAATTTCGAAGAGACGAACCCAGAGCTCACTGGCCATTCTAACTTACTCTTGTTAGATTCAAACGCTCCTGTCAGTACTCCATCATCAGCGATGGCAGCAGAAGACAATGTCTTGGATCTTTCCAGCTCCGAACGTACAATATCTGCAATCAAATTATCCAAACGCTCTACTGCCAGTTTACGATCAGCCAGTTCCTTTTTCAACTCTTTTTGCTTGTTCGTCAATTCCTGCACCAATCCACTTTGCTTGTCCTTCAAGCCAAGTAGCTTTTTGTTTTCATTGAGCTGTTGATTCAGAAGGGTCTTTTGTTCTGTGCGTTTGGCAGTCACAATATTCCTTTGTTGGGCGAGCTCATCTTTTACGGACTCTATCTGAGCAGCCTGAATTTTTCGTGCCTTGGTGTACTGCTCCAAATACTTGAGACGCATAAAGAGCTGATTGAAGGTGCGAGAAGAAAATAGAAATGTAAGTTTCGAATAGCCCTTATTGGCCTTATAACTGCTATTGATCATAGCTGCATATTCTTTCCGCAGATTGACTAAATCTCGTTGGAGTGCATTTACAATAAATCCCAATTCTGTGATCTCCCCATTGAGTAGGCCTACCTCCTGATTTAGTGCGGTGATCAAACCTTCCCTCGCCTGAATTTGCTGATTGATGGCCTTGAGCTGGCCTAGTGTGGCATTTTTGATTGACTCAGTGTCCTTTAAGATTTTTTCCGCCTCGGCAATCTTGTTCAGGTTTTCGCGCTTCTCTTGCTCCAATTTGGTTTTAGATTTCTGCGCTGTGGAGTCAATTGCGCCTAGGCCCAAACAAATAATAAAGAAAAAAAGCCACTTACTTGCTGTCATATCTTTGTGGGATATTAAACGGAAACTTCAATGGTTTTTCTTCTATCTGGTGCTGTTTGAAGAGTATATCTACGAGCGTTTTAGTCTGATCCTCTTTAGCATAATTCAAAACAGCATTGATCTGGAAAGGGAAAATCTCTTCTTCTACCAATTGAAAATCACTATAATCCACGTCTACTACATTTTGCGAAAGAGTATCCAAAACATGAATTTTCTCCAATTTCATAGAAGTTGCACCAATGTAATTTTCAAATTGAAAACTGCCTTGCGACTGTCCATAAGCATAAGTGCTGGTTTTGCGCATTAGCTTTTCCTTTTCATATGGGTAAATGAGATTGCCAATTATCACCGACTCAATAAGGTGATAATTGAGATTAAAATCTAGCTTTTTACTGAGACTTATAAAATCGTATTCGAAGTAAGTCTTATTGATTTTATCAATCATCAGCACCGAATCCTTAGTCACCAGCAATCGAGCTGCCTCTATTCCAAGACCTGGAGAAAGTGAAATCCAAATAATGCTGTCTTTGCAAATGCGAATATTGGCAGTGGCCGAAATAAAATTGTCTTTAGCCTGGTAGTCAATTTTTGCTTTGGAGGATAGATACTGAAAATCCACATCGTTTACTACGAGTGTTGTGGTCCTGTCAAATATGTCTGAAAACTTCTTATTGCAGCCAGTGAGTATGAGGAGCGCTGTGGCTAAAACTATAAGAGTGTTATTCGTAAAGCTTCTTATCTGCAATTTTTTTGTTGATATTTTCGGAGGCATCATCAAATTGAGCGGCTCGTTTCCATTGCTCTAGTGCTTCATCTTCCCTGCCCAATTTATACAATACATCACCATAATGCTCGATGACCGTGCCATCATCCTGCAAATTTGCTGCTTTTCTTAGATATATCAGCGACTCTTCATATTTGCCAATCACATAAAGTACCCAGCCATGGGTGTCAAGGTAAGTAGGATTGACTGGATGCAGCTCCACCAATTTAGTAGACATCTCGACTGCACGATCGAGTCGTTCTTTCCTTAAGCTAAGAAAATAGCTATAGTTATTGAGGACATGATCGTTTTGAGGGTTGGCCTTCAAAGCTTCATCATACGCATTGTATGATTTATCAAACTGTTTGAGGCTATTATATGAATCCCCTATTTGTCCGTAAAAGATAGTCAGCAAATTAGGGTCAGTTGCAAATTTTATACCCTGCTCCAGTACCTGAATAGACTTTTTGAAACTTTGATTGATCAAATATCCCGTACCCGCAAAATAGTATAAGGCCGCTTGATTGGGGAAGTACTCCATCGCTCGTTCAGCATGGACGATTACACTATCAAATCGATTAAACTCCGACTCAAGGCTCAAGATATTTTGCCAAATACCAAAGTTTGATCCGTTGAGTTTAACAGCTTTAAGGTAATAGTTTAGTGCTTCATCTTTGCGATCAAACTGGTACATCACATCACCAGCAAAAGCCTGCACCTCAAACATGTCAGCATATTGAGCCGTCAATGAATCGGTAAGAGATAGCACCTGCGCAATCTCCTCTTCTGTTTTTACTACGGTCAGAAACGCACTCAAAAGCTGCATTTTGGACTGCACATCTACTTCCTTAGCGCTCATAGTGCTTTGCGCCAAGCGCATGGCTTCTTCTGGGTTTCCCTCTGCCATGGCGATTTCGCTCAAGAGTATTTCAGCATTTTTACTAGTAAGTTTTGACAGTCGCTCTTTGGCAGGGGCAAGAAGATTCTGCGAGATCAGAAACTGACACAACTCCATGATATATCGCTCGTCATTATCATACTCAAGAATCAATTTGTCCCAATCAGCAAGGAGTGATTCGTAATCTTTGTTCTTCAAATAAATCTTCTGCTTCTCACGGAGAATCATTTCATTCATACCGAAATACTCTTCAGCACGTCCATAAGCATCCAATGAAAGCTCATTTTTACCTTGATATTGATACATAATAGCAAGGTCATAAAGGTATGTCTCTGTGCCCGGGATTGCATTTATCATATCGCTGTAAAGCTGTGTGGCCTCCTCCAAATCAGAAAGCGCCTTGTAAATCTCAGCAGCCAGTAATATGAAATACTTATTGGACGGATCACTTTGCATGGATTGCTCGGCATAGGGCAATGCCTGATTATACTCACCATTTTGAGTGAGTATTTCTGCGATTTTAAAATTGATCGCGGCATCCTTTGGAGACATTTCTAAAGCCTCCTTAAAAAGAGTAAGCGCTTTCATCTGATTGTCGATGATGAGTTCACGCTCTGCATCGATGAGAACGGTCTCCATTTGCAAAGTCTCACTATCACTAAGAGTTGTTACATCCAAAGGAGCGAACGCATCCTGCTTGTGCTTCTTTTGAGCAAAAGATACGGTAATGGTGAGTACAAAAATTATGAAAACCGAGCTATACTTCATGAATTAGTTTTTCCATTCTGAATAGTCCCCAAGGCTTACCTCGGCGGACTTTGCCTCCATGATAACGTGATTGCCAATCATCGAGTTAGTCAGATTGACGTTTTTAAGTACAGTATTGTTTTGAATTAATGACGAAGAGATGATGCATCTATCCAAAAGGCAGTCTGCTCCAATAGAAACATGCGGTCCTATCACTGCATCTGTAATCACTACTCCCTCTCCGATAACGACAGGAGCGATCAAAGTAGTATTTGTCAAGACTGCAGATTTGGCAACTTCGTTTTCGGCAATGAAACCTAGGTAGCGACTGTTGGACTCCACTGTTACTTTCTTGTTTCCACAATCCAACCATTCATCTACCACTCCACTTTTGAAGCGAACGCCTTCTTGCTTTAAGTTTTCCAAAGCTGTAGTCAACTGATATTCACCCGATGCTTTGATTTCATTGTCGATGATATAATCGAGTTGCGCTTGTAGTTTTTCTGCCTCTTTGAAATAATAAATGCCGATAATGGCCAAATCTGAGACAGGATCTTTTGGCTTTTCTACAAAGTCGGTGATGATTCCTTTTGAATCAAGATTGACAACTCCAAAAGCGCTGGGATCTTCTACTTGCTTCACCCAAATAATACCATCATCTTCGGTGTTGAGGGTGAAGTTTGCTCTAAAGAGCGTATCTGAAAAAGCAACAACAGCACGCCCTTTCAGTAATGTTCGCGCGCAATGAACCGCGTGAGCTGTGCCCAAAGCCTCAGTTTGATAAAAGATGTGACCTTTAGCTCCCACTTGCTTGGCAATTTCCAAAAGTGCTTGCTCCGTTTCTGCCCCGAAATCACCAATGATGAAGCCTATTTCATCGATTTTCTCAGGAATCACTGCAGCGATATCTTCTACCAATCTTTGCACGATTGGTTTTCCAGCTATGGGAATAAGTGGCTTGGGAGTGGTGAGTGTATGTGGTCTGAGGCGCTTGCCTTTTCCAGCCATTGGAATAATCAGATTCATGCGCTAAGTTTTATTTTGAGGTTTTTACTCTAAAGTCTAAAAACCATGAGAGACCGATAAAGATAGTGATCAGCCCAAATCCGATATGGTATCTAAACTCCTGAAGTGGTAGCGAATAAAACACGAAGATAGAAAGGCTGGTCAAACATATGTAAAAAATACCCTTGCCGATTTTGTAGGGGACGTAAAAGTGCCTTTGACCAAAGTAAAAACTGACTACCGCCATGACAAAATAGGTGATGAACGTGGTGTAAGCACTTCCCATAAATCCAAAAACAGGTATCAAAAGTAGGTTGAGGCCTACTGTGATGATAGAGCCAAGTATGGCCATCCATGCTCCAAAACCAGTTTTATCTGTGAGTTTGTACCAAACAGATAAATTAAAGAAGATCCCCAAAAACAATCCTCCTCCAAGAAGCCAAGGAACTATATCTAGTGCAAATAGGTATTCTGATCTACGTAGAAATATTGGGGCTAGATCGGGTAAAGAAATGCTAATTACCAGCCACGAGAATGAACCAAATATGATAAAGCCATGCATGACCTTGGCAAATAATTCGGGTGAGTTTTTGTCATTAGCTTTCGAAAAGAAAAACGGCTCAAATGCGTATCGAAAAGCCTGTATCGCTAAAGTCATGAATACTGAAAGCTTGTAGCAAGCACCAAAAATCCCCAGAATCTCCAGATTGGAATAGACTGGATAAAAGTCCGTTGGTAGCCAATACTTAAGAATTACACGAGAGAGCATTTCATTGGTAACACCTGCAAATCCCATCACCAATAAAGGCGCAGCATAAACGAGCATAGCCGTCCAAGTAGCATCGAATTTAAAATGCACCCTAAAGATCCATGGTGCAAAAAAGATGACCAACATGCCATTTGCAAGGAGATTGGACAGAAAGACATATCCCACACCTATTTCAGGGTTGTAGATGGTATTGACCCAAGAATTAGGGTTAATCACGATCCATGAAGGACAAAAAATCAGGAAGAACAAATTGAAGCCAATATTTAGCCCAATGTTGGAAAGCTTGAGCATGGCGAAAGTCCTTGCTCTGGATTCCAATCTAAGCCTTGCGAAAGGGATCGCGACTATTGCATCAATGCCCAATAGATAAGCCATCCATCGGATGAAATTGGCTTGATCCGGATAATCGAGTAGTGAGGCTATATCTGTAGAGAATATTACCAGCAGTCCGCTGAGCAGAATGGAGGACAAAAGTATAGATCCTTGCGCCCTGCTGAAAAACTCTTTCGGTTCGTTGGATTTAGTAGCAAATCGGAAATATGCAGTCTCCAATCCATAAGTATAAAGCACATTCAGGAACGCTACATAAGCGTACAACTCAGTAACTACACCATACTGACCAGAGGAGAAAACAGCCGTATAAAGCGGAACTAAAAAATAATTGAGCACGCGCCCAAGGACACTGCTCGCTCCATAAATGACAGTTTGGCTAGCAAGTTGCCTGAGTTGACCCACTTATTCCCCTTTGAAATCGGGCGTTCTTTTTTCCATGAAAGCGGAAGCGCCTTCCTTAAAATCCTCGGTACCGCAGCATCTAGCAAAAGCATTTGCTTCAGTTTGGAAGCCATTTTCATCCTGATTATAAACTGCGTTGACACAATCTATTACCAATCCAATGGCTATCGGAGCTTTGGAAGCGATTTTCGTCAACACGCCTTTAGCTTTCTGCAAAGCAGCATCTTTATCTGCTTCCACGTGATTGACTAGGCCAAATGAAAGGGCCAGATTGGCGTCAATCATATCAGCAGTCATCAAAAATTCAAATGCACGACCCTTACCAATAAGTTGAGTGAGACGTTGGGTTCCTCCATAACCCGGAAGTATTCCCAAGTTTACCTCTGGCTGCCCAAATCGAGCATTCGCAGAAGCTATGCGCATGTGACAAGCCATGGCCAATTCACATCCACCACCCAAAGCAAAACCATTCACTACCGCCACAACTGGCGTATGACAATTCTCAATCAAGTCGAAAATCGCCTGTCCTTCTTCCGCAAATTTTCTAGCATTCATCTCATTGAGCATTGAAAACTCTGCAATGTCAGCTCCTGCCACGAATGCCTTTTCACCCGCTCCAGTTAGGATAACACCAGAAATGTCTTTGTCATCATATACAGATTGTATGACTTCTTTTAATTCTGCGAGTGTGGCCCCATTGAGCGCATTGAGTTTACTCTCTCTATTGATAGTTACTGTGAGTATCCCACCGTCAGAAGCAAGAGTGAGGTTTTGAAGATTAGCCATAAGATTGATTGTCAATTAGGAAGGAAAGAAAAATGAATTTTCAGATTATGTCAAACAATTCCCCAATTAAGGAAGAATGAAAAGGTCCTTTTGGAAGCAAATTTTATAAATAACAGAATTACCTTTAGTTTATTTGGTTGCGTTGAGTTGCAATTCCAAATTGTCCAGCATAGTGGTCACCATTCTTGACAGGTTAAAATCTGGTTCCCAACCCCAGTCTCGCCTTGCTTCCATATCATTTATACTATTCGGCCAGCTATCTGCAATGGGTTGACGAAAATCTGGCTCGTACGTCACTTTAAAATCTGGGTAGCGCTTTAATATTTCATCTACTACCATCTTAGGTGAGAAGCTAATCGCAGACACATTGTAGCTAGACCTGATGGTAAGCTTATCTGCATCGGCATGCATTAGATCGACAGTAGCCTTCACCGCATCATCCATGTACATCATTGGCAGCAAAGAATCTTCTTTTAAGAAGCACTCATATTTGCCCTCTAATATGGTTTGCCAAAAAATGTCCACAGCATAGTCTGTAGTGCCTCCGCCTGGTTTGGATTTGTAGCCAATAAGTCCAGGATATCGCATAGAGCGAACATCTACGCCGTATTTCTGAAAGTAGTATTCACACCAACGCTCACCAGCAAGTTTGCTGATGCCATATACGGTAGTTGGATTGATTATGGTGTTTTGGGGCGTTTTAGTCTTTGGAGTATCTGGCCCAAAGACTGCAATAGAACTTGGCCAATAAATCTTAGAAACTTGTGACTTGCCAGCTTCCAATACGTTGAGCAAACTGTTCATATTCAAGTCCCATGCTAACTTTGGATTTTGCTCTCCTTTGGCAGAAAGTATAGCGGCAAGATGATAGATCTGGGTGATCTGATGTTTACTGATTACCTCATTCAGCCGATTGACATCCATGATGTTCAGCTCCTCATAAGGACCATTTTTAATTAGCTCCACTGGATCTCGAAGATCTGAGGCTATCACTTGATCTTCGCTATACAATTCTCTAAGTCTGAGCGTAAGTTCCGTGCCTAGCTGACCACAAGCGCCAATTACAAGTATTTTCTCCATAGATGGAATGGGGTGTAGTTGTTCGGTCGCAAAACTACTAATTTGATACGTGTCCACACTATAACGCGGAATGGTTATAACTTTGTGGATATGGACTTAAAAGCCTATCTCATTTCGAAAAAAATTGATCCTGAAGCATTAAAAAGAAGTGAAAAAGAGAAATACAATGTTTTTGAAATGGAGTTTGCTCAAATGCATCCAGAAAGTTTCACTGCACAAAAACTTTTTCTAATAAATAAGCTTAGAAGAAAGTATCCACTTGCAATTGCTGACGCTCCAAAAGAGGAAAAAGTCACGGTAAAAGTGAAACCAAAAATTGTCCCACGAATCAAATAGATCACCCCATGTACAAATCGCTCAAAGCAAAACTTGAAACTGAAATAGCTGATATAAAGTCAGCAGGTCTTTATAAAAAAGAACGCATCATCTCTTCTCCACAAGATGCTGTGATCAAACTCAGTGATGGGTCTGAAGTCATTAACTTTTGTGCCAACAATTACCTCGGCCTTTCCTCTCATCCCAAAGTAGTAGAAGCTGCAAAGCACACGATTGACACCCACGGATTTGGGATGGCATCAGTGCGATTTATTTGTGGCACACAGGATATTCATAAAGAATTAGAAGAGAAGATTTCTAAATTTTTGGGTACGGAAGACACCATCCTTTATGCCGCTGCTTTTGATGCGAATGGTGGAGCATTTGAGCCTTTGCTTGGTACCGAAGATGCGATCATCTCAGATGCGCTGAATCATGCATCCATTATAGATGGAGTGCGACTCTGCAAAGCAGCTCGCTTTCGCTATGAGCACAACAATATGGAAGATTTAGAGGCTCAGTTAATTGCAGCAAAAGATTCCAAGGTGAAAGTGATTGTAACGGATGGTGTTTTCTCTATGGATGGGACCATCGCCCAACTAGACAAAATCTGTGACCTTGCGGATAAATATGATGCAGTAGTAATGACGGATGAATGCCACTCAACTGGGTTTATGGGTAAGACAGGGCGTGGAGTGCATGAGTTCCGAAATGTGATGGACAGAGTGGATATTATTACTGGTACTTTAGGTAAAGCACTTGGTGGTGCTTCAGGTGGATTTACCTCTGGAAAGAAGGAAATCATCGAAATCCTGCGTCAGCGCTCAAGACCTTATTTGTTTTCAAACACACTTGCTCCTTCAATCGTGGGGGCCTCTATTGCTGTGCTAGATATGCTCACCGAGTCCACCACGCTGCGTGATAAGTTGGAGGAAAACACAAAATATTTTAGAGCAAAAATGACGGATGCTGGTTTTGATATCAAACCGGGTGAGCACGCTATTGTCCCTATTATGCTTTATGATGCTGTGCTTTCACAAAAAATGGCTCAGCAACTGCTCGAAAAAGGAATTTACGTAATTGGTTTTTATTTTCCAGTGGTTCCAAAAGGACAAGCTCGTATTCGAGTGCAAATGTCTGCCGTGCATGATCGCAAGCATTTAGACTTGGCAATAAAAGCTTTTACAGAAGTAGGAAAAGAGCTAGGAGTTATTAAATAACTGGTTCTTTCTTAGACTTCTTTTGAGCGTCTTCTTCTTTGGCTTTAGCTAAAACCGTGTCTTTAGGCTTGGTATCGCCTTGATCTTCGTATAGATATTGGTTAATCGCCTTACGAAGTTCTTGCGTAGAGAGGTTATGAAAAATCTCACCATTGCGCATGGTGCTAATCTGACCAGTCTCCTCTGAAACAGCCACAATAAAAGAATCGGTATTTTCTGACATACCTATGCCTGCTCGGTGACGTAAACCAAACTGTGCAGGCACATCCCGTTCAGTGACCGGCAAAATACATCGTGCGGCAATGATCTTATTGTTGTAAATAATAACCGCACCATCGTGTAATGGACTATACTTATTGAAGATTGCGAGCAAGAGACGCTTAGAGATAATCGCATCCATTCGATCTCCAGATTCGGCAAAGAATTTCAATTCAGAATTTTTCGAAAAGACTATAAGGGCACCAGTGTTGGTACCTCCAAGAGTTTTGGCTGCCTCTATTATCGGATTGATATCTGCCTTGCTGCCATTTCTGTTGCTGCCCCAAATCGACTTGAAATTGTCTACAATATTCCCTTCATTGAAAAATGAAGTTCGACCAAGTAACAACAAAAATTTTCTAATTTCCTGCTGGAATAGGATGATAGCTGCCAACACACCCACTCCCATAAACTGGCCCAGAACATTGCTTATCAGCTCCATTTGGGCTGCTTTCACCACGAGATAGATAAGATAAAGCACTAAAAATCCTATGAAAACTTTGATAG
>JBLIFO010000011.1:0-33494 GCA_047633875.1 Marinoscillum sp.
CAACTAGAAATAATTGTGGATGAGGTAATGAGACAAAACTATTTGCAAATAATTAATTCGTTTTTGATCATAATCATATATTCAGACCTTTTAAACCTTCTAATGTTGATATATTTATATAATATTAGGCTATCCAATATTTCTACATTAATCCTATCCAAAATATGAATTTCATAAACCCCAAAGCCCTATTGAGCCTTTTAATGATGATGCTCTTCGGGTACATGTCTTATAGTCAGGTCAGCATCTCGGGCAAGGTGACAGATGCAGAGTCCGGAGATGATTTAATAGGAGTCAGCGTACTTGTAAAAGGAACGGTACTTGGTACGATTACAGACGTCAACGGTGAATTTAATCTTAAGATCACTCAGGCTCCACCCGTTACTTTAGTGATATCTAGTGTTGGCTATGAGCGGCAACAGATAGAAATAGATCAATCGACCATTTCGAATCTGTCGATTAAGATGAATGAGTCTTACATGCTCGGACAAGAGGTGGTTGTATCTGCCTCTAGGGTAGAAGAGAGTATTCTTCGGTCACCCGTTAGTATTGAGAAAATGGATATTTTGGATGTTCAAAATACCTCTTCAGATACTTACTATAAAGCAATAGCTAACTTGAAAGGCGTGGATGTCGCCACTAGTAGCATTAACTTTCAGATTATCAATGCGCGGGGTTTCGCATCAACGGGAAACACTCGATTTGTCCAGTTAATTGATGGGATGGATACACAAGCTCCCGCATTAAATTTTCCAATAGGAAACTTAAATGGTCCTTCTTCTTTGGATGTGGAGAGTGTGGAATTGATACCAGGCGCGTCTTCCGCGCTCTATGGACCCAATGCATTCAATGGTATATTGCTTATCAATAGCAAAAACCCTTTTGATTATCAAGGACTAAGTGCTACCTACAAGACTGGTGTGAATCACATTGACAATCCTAACGGTCGCGACCCAGCATTAATGCACGATTTTTCGGTTAGGTATGCAAAATCCTTCAATGATAAATTCGCATTCAAAGTGAATTTCTCATACATGAAAGCCGATGATTGGGAAGCAAATTCTGGTATTGATAGAAATGAGGCATTGCGACCAGAAGGATTTTCATTCAACCCAGCTGCTGATAGACTCAATTTCATGGGTGATGAAGCGTCTACAAGTATTGGTTTCTTGAGCTTTGCTGCATTGGCTGCATTTCAATCGGAAGCTGATGGCCGGAATGCTGGCGGAGCTAATTTTGATCCAAACAATCTAGAAAATGCAGCTTATGAAGGGTTACGGTCAATATTTAATGGTGCTGGTGGTGGAGTGTCAGACTACTTGAGGGCTGGCGATGTGCCAGGTCACACTGTGGCTCGATCAGCATACACAGAAAAATCCTTGATAGATTATGGTGCTGAGAACATGAAGATTAATACAGGTTTGTTCTACAGGGTAAATGACAAGATGGAATTGAGCTATATGTACAATGCAGGATTTGGAACTAGTATATATACTGGAGCTCAGAGATATGCTCTTTCAGATTTTGGTATTCAGCAACATCGATTACAATTAAGAGGGGCTGATTTTTATGTAAGAGCTTATGCTACTATTGAAGATTCTGGCAATTCCTATATCACTGAATTTTTAGGAAACACTGTCAATGAGAGCCATACTGCGAATAGTACTTGGTTTGCACGGTATACTGGTCAATATTTAGCGTATCTGAAAAGTCAAGGCTTGGCTCCTGGAGAAATTGGCACACTTGATCCATCCCAAGCAATTCCTATTCAAGAAGCAGCTCACCAATTTGCCCGCGAACAATTAGATCTTACTCGACCGGCTGAAGGCAGTGTGCCGTTTAATAGGTTCAAAGAACAGGCATTGGATAAGGAGAGAGGTACACCATTTACAATACCGAATGGACCTTATTTTGCTGATAAGTCTAAAATGTATCATGCTGAGGGTCAATATAATTTTTCAAGATTGTTAGACAATATAATAGAATTACAAGCTGGTGCGAGTTTTAGAACTTTTGATTTACGATCTGGAGGTACGATTTTCCCTGATCAAAATGGAGGTATCCAAATCAATGAATTTGGTGGTTATATACAGGCAGGTAAAGAAGTCCTACCTGACCAACTCAAATTCTCAGGTTCTTTGAGATTTGACAAAAATCAGAATTTTAATGGTCAGGTTAATCCAAGACTCTCTGCTGTTTATACCGTCAATAAAAATCATAACTTCAGAATCTCTTTTCAAACTGGGTTTAGAAACCCAACGACACAAGGCCAATACATTGATTTGAATATTATTTCTGCAAGGCTTCTGGGTGGCCTGGAAGAGAATTACCAGAAATATGAGCTAACGACCAATGGTTATACGGGAGGTTCTGTGGTAGCCTTTAGAGATGCTTATTTCAACAATCCTGCTGCGGGGATGGCATCATATTCTGACTTATTAGAACCAGTGACAACTTTTGATCCTGTAAGGCCTGAGCGAGTGAAATCAATAGAGATAGGATATAAGAGTTTGATAAAAAATAAATTGATGATAGATGCAGAGTATTATTACAACGCCTATACAGATTTTATTACTCAAGTCAGAATACACAAGGCTTCTGGAGAATCTATAGCTGATCCAAGTGCTTTGCCTTCATTACTTAGTAGTAATGCGGATAATACCTTTCAAATTTACACTAACCTCGATGACAATGTGACTTCACAAGGAGCTGCTTTTGGGCTTACCTATGTACTTAGTGGTGGATACAATATCGGAGCAAATTATACTTGGAGTAAGTTAATAGGTGGATTCAGTGATAATGTATTATCCGAATTTAATACCCCAGAACATAAGTACAACATCAAGTTTGGCAATAGGAAAGTGACTAAAAATATAGGGTTCAATATTACATATAGATGGCAGACTGATTTTGAGTGGCAATCATCTTTCGCCATAGGTGAGGTACCTGCTTATTCTACTGTAGATGCACAAATCTCCTATAAGTTGGATCCATTGAAATCCGTACTGAAAGTAGGAGGATCGAATTTATTGAACAAATACTACTTGCAAAGTTTAGGTGGTCCTGATATTGGGGCGATTTATTATGTGTCTATCACGTTTGATGAGTTGTCAAATTGATATAAAACATTCTATCAAAATTTTGGAGCCCAGTCTTTTGATTGGGCTTTTTTGTTGCAAGGTCCCGTCAGGAAATGGGCTGAGAACCTGAGTTCAATTAATAAAGCGGTGAAATCAGCATTAAAATCGTCTTTACGAAATAAGAACCGATTAAAATGAGGTTTTTATCGAAGTAATCTCATCATTCTAGCAGATTGCTTCTGTTTTTTAATCTTTTCAAGCTTAAAAAAAAGTGACGATATAACGTGTAATCAACAATCGAACTCAGGTTGATATATTTGGCTTACTGATGAAGTGGTAATTCATTCTTGTCACGCGATGTTGCTAATTGGGAATGCGCTTTCGATAAGACACCATGGACGACCATTCATATCAAGAGTCTTCGATGTAGCTGATCAAAGTATATCAGAATAGCACCACGAGTTTCTTTAAGCGTATTTACAGATGGGCTGTTATAACATCATCTTTAATCTATAGTACATCCCCCAAACCCAATTGAAGGGCAAGCCTTTGTTACAGGGCTTACTTTTCCCCAATAGATTGATTCCTGAAATCAGGAAAGCTTTCAGGATTGATGCAGTGGGTGAGCGAGAAATGTAGGGTATTGAGGTGTTTGATGGCAAATACTGACTACTCTAACTCCACCTAAAAAGGTGTACTAGCTTTATATGATTCCCATCATGGCAGAAAAAGAAAATCCTTCCTGAAAAGTATTCAGGAAGGATTTTAAAGAAATTTTATATTTTGTTAAACCTATTGTGGTGGAAGCAACACACCAGCAATCACATGTATTTGACCATTTGAGGTTACCAATGAAGGACTTGCACTAGATGGAACTGCTACTTGTGCTTCTGCTTGAGTGAAATCACCATTAGAATCTAAAGCTATTCCAGTTAGAATTCCAGCTGCTGGATTGGTCGGAGCTGATGTAGTTAATACAGTTAGCCTAGCACCAGATGCAGAAGTGAAGAAAGCACCTGCTGTCAAGTCAGCTGGACCTACAGCACTTAGCACAACATGCGTCGCAAGAATACCATACCATTGCTGAGCCGTAAAACTAGCTGCTGTTAACGAACCAGCCTCGAAAGTTCCATTGCTAGGAGCAAATACTGTGTGAGCAGCAGTACCAGCTAATACACCTAATAAAGAAGGAATTTGAGCACTTGTTGCTGCATATTCTTCTGATTTCAATAATGCACTTGCAAGGATAGTAAAGCTAGAACT
Organism: Marinoscillum sp.; assembly: GCA_047633875.1. GTDB lineage: Bacteria > Bacteroidota > Bacteroidia > Cytophagales > Cyclobacteriaceae > Marinoscillum. The sequence continues at coordinate 4,344 of JBLIFO010000011.1, forward strand.
TAACAGTATAGCTCCTGACGTTTTACCTAAGTTTGGTGTTAAGGTAGCGCCTACTGTCGGTGGGATCAATACCGATCCTATGGTGTGAATAACACCATTAGTAGCCTTAATATTATCTTCTAATATGATTATCTCTGAATTAGAAGAACCGGTAAGAAGGGTTCCGTCAGCATTAATTGTAATTTCTTCAGCTCCTTGACTCGCCGTAGCGATTTTTACACCCGCTGTTAATGCAGAAGACTCATATCTTGTAGTAGATACGTGATAAGCCAATACATTTTTAATAATCAATGGGTTGATTGAGGTAATATTCGAAGGAAATCCATCAGTTTGTAAAAGACCTATAAAAGCATCATTTGTCGGAGCGAATACAGTAAAATCACCAGCTCCTGAAAGCAAACCAACCAAATCTGGATATACGCTCAAGTATTTAGCGAGAGAATCTAAACCATCAGTAGAAGTCACTATCTCTACAATGGTTTGAGTAGGAGCGGGTTCTTCATCTTCCTCACTACAACTTGTTATAAAAATAAGACCAAAGGCCAAGGTCAGCATGGCTAACGCCTTCAGGGGGTTAATTGTGTTTTTCATCATCATCTTCAATTTTTGTTTATTCATGTTATGTAAGTGTCAACCGTAACTATGTTAAGATGATAAAGTTAGAAAATATTTGTTATGCGTGCATACTATATTTTTATTTCCAGAAGGATATTATAGAAATATCCTAAGAATCTTCTAAATCCACCTAAGATTGGCGGACTGAGAATGTTAATAGACTTGAAGTTTTCATTAAGAGAACTCAGAATATTCTAGATTCTAAATATTACCCTAATCCTCACTACCTTTTCTGCTAGTTTTTTTCAAAGGAGGATCAATGCTGAAAGTGCCAAAGGCAGTTTTCAAACCATTGTTCAAACTCACTCGATACTCACCGGCAGGAAGGTAAATTTTGCCATTTGAACTAGCCGATATTTCCTCAGCATTTTCAGAACTATCAAATAATGCTTTTGCTCCGCTTTCAGTCATAGTTAGCTCATACTTGATATAATTGAGGCCATTGTCCAATTGAATGGATTGTTCCCACAACACCAAGCTGTCTTTCATCACCTTCATAGTGGATTCTTTTGCTGCCTTAGAAAAAGACGTTATTGTGATTGTAGGTTCGTTAAACCCATCCCAATGCCAGGAGCCTTTTTTACCCCAATTTTTACGCAGTGTCATTGATTCAATTGGGAAGATGTTAAGACTGTCATTTTTCATTTTCGGAAGTGCCTGAAGTGGTTCAATATCCGCTATGTAGATAGATCGGCCATGCGTACCTAGCACAAGATCTTTCTCTCTAGGATGTATGACTAGATCATGAACCGCCACAGCTGGCAAATCTCCGCCAAAGGACATAAAAGACTCGCCCCTATCAATAGACGCGTACACACCATTGTCAGTTCCCACATACAATAGATCCTCAGTGGATGGATCTTCCTTTATTACATTCACAGGCTCTTTAGGTAGGTCTAGTCCTATTTGTTGCCATGTATTGCCATAATCATCAGAGACATAAACCAATGCATTGAAATCATCCGATCTATAGCCATTGAGGCTTACATAGACTCTACCTTCCTCATGGGCTGAGGCTATGACTCTACTTACCCAAAAGTCAAGAGGCAAAGTGCCTGTAATATTCGTCCAGCTTTGTCCAGCATCTTTGCTTACGTGGACCAAGCCATCATCACTACCTGTGTATATCAATCCAAAACGCATAGGTGATTCGGAAATAGAGGTGAGGGTCCCATAAGCAACATCACCCTTTTTACCACCATTGGTCAAATCACCCGAAAGAGTTTCAAAAGTCTCCCCTTGATTCATTGAGCGGTGAAATTTATTGCTGCCGAAGTAGACAATATCTTGATTGTGCGAAGACAGTTGAATAGGAGACTGCCAGTTCCATCTGAAAGGTGCATCGCCGAGCTCGTGCTTAGGTGTGATGTATTTCTGCTTTCCAGTTGTAGTATTCACTCGGTAATAGTTTCCAAACTGGTAGCCTGTATAAACGGTGGTATTGTCTCGCGAGTCAATGACTACCTGCATGCCATCGCCACCCATTAGTCTTTCATAGGGATATTTACCTTCTTCGTGCCAGCTTCGGCTATACTCATAAGTGCTAGGACCTTTCCACGTTCCATTGTCTTGCAGACCCCCATAAACATTGTATGGCTCTGCCATGTCTACATTCACGGAGTAAAATTGTCCCACTGCTGTGGAATTGCATTTCACCCAGGTATCCCCGAAATCATAGGAAATATTCACGCCACCATCGTTCCCATTGATAATATGACCAGACCTGGAAGGATTTACCCAAAGCGCATGATGATCTGCATGTACATTCTCCATATTGGTAATTGCCCATTTAGCGCCACCATCCACTGATTTGACCAAAGGCACACCCATTGTGTAGATGATTTTTGGATCTAGCCCGTCTACACGGATCTGGCCAAAGTAATAACCATAAGAAAACACCAAAGACTCGATGTAGCCTTCATGGGTTTTCTCCCAAGTCTCTCCACCATTTAAAGATTTATAAACTTCTGCTCCTTTCACTGGGGTGTCGAAAAGCAAGGAATTGGCATCTTCGATGTAGGCAATAATGTCCGAAGGCTTAATTTCACCCATAGATACTTTTTCTTTCAGATCCACGGCATTGAAATCCTCTGGATAATCATTTCTATCTAGAAAATCATTGAGATCTTTATTGATAAGCATTGCAAAATCCGAGGCACTTGCGCTTCGGAGTAGTTCTTTCGTCACTGCAAATGTTTCTTTTTCCTCTGCCTCTCTGCGGTCTTGATTGTCCAAAACTGCATACACTAGCCCATCTTGACTTGGTGCGTAGGCAAGACCTATGCGACCGGTGCCTTTAGTATCAGGGAAGCCATTGTCACCTGAAGACACGTTGATCCATGTAATGCCGCCATCTTTTGATTTGAAAATAGCTGAACCTTCACCGGCCTCCTCAAAGTTCCATGCCTTGCGGTCTTTTTGCCATGATGCAGCCATTAACTCTTGCGGATTATTTGGGTTAATGACGAGCTCAACAAAGCCTGTTTTTGTGTTTACGTAAAGCGTTTTTTCCCAGGTTTTACCACCATTTACACTTTTGTAAATACCACCTGATTCATTTTCAGAATATAAATGGCCAAGTGAAGCCACCCAAATCACATTTGCGTCCGTCGGGTGAACGATTACTCTACCAATGTGGTGCGTTTCTTCGAGACCAAGATGTGTCCATGTTTTACCGTTATTATCAGACTTGAAAAGACCATAACCCGAATAAGATGAACGGCTTGAATTGTTCTCCCCAGTACCTACGTAAATGACTTTATTGGCCCAATCCACATCGATATCCCCGATGGTCATCACGATCTCATTATCGAAAAGGGGTTCAAATGAGGCACCCTCATTTTTTGTTTCCCAGAGTCCGCCGGAGGCATAGGCTACATAGAAATGAGTTGGGTCTTTTGGGTCTACAGCAAGATCGACCACCCGCCCGTTCATAATAGTCGGCCCTACATTTCTAAAAGGTATATTTTTGATCAGCGATTCCTCTAGCAATTTTTGTCGCTGGAGGTAGCCTTCCCATCTTGCAGCAGCAGTGGTACTTGTAGGAGTAACCTTTTTGGTCTTTTGCGCAATTAAGGTTTGGCTGGGAATGCCAAAGGCTAGGACTATTAGGATCAAGTATTTCATCATATGATTCATGGTAAGTGTCCGTAATTATACTAATTTTCTCATCTAAACAGACCCAAATGACCAATATCAAAATCTATCATAACCCGAGATGTGGAAAAAGCAGAGATACTCTCAAGCTTCTTGAGTCCAAAGGTATCAAGCCGGAAATCGTGCTTTATTTGGAAAATCCACCGACTAAAACGGAGTTGAAAGAGATTATTAACCTTTTGGGAATTAAACCAATTGATTTGATCAGGAAAGGGGAATCTGAATTTAAAGAAAACTACAAAGGCAAAGCATTGAGAGATGATGAATGGATTGATGCCATGCTAGAATTTCCAAAATTGATAGAGCGTCCAATTGTGATTACCAATGGGAAAGCTGCTTTGGGAAGGCCACCAGAGAATGTACTCGAAATCCTGTAAATGATGAAAGCGATCATTTGTAATGAATTTGGTGGTGTAGATAAACTTTCGTTTATAGATATTGATACCCCAAAAATCAAGGAAGACGAGTTATTGATAAAGACGGCATACTGTGGGGTGAACTTTCCTGATTTACTCATCGTCCAAGGCAAATATCAATATCGTCCTGACTTTCCGTTTTCTCCTGGTCAGGAAGTATCTGGTGCGGTGCTGCAGGTAGGAAGTAAGGTTGAAGGATTCAAAGAAGGCGATAGCGTCCTCGCTTCAATGACTTTTGGTGGATACACCGAGCAGGCTATCGCCAAGGCAATCAATGTCTATCATTTGCCAGCAGAGGTTCCATTGGATCGGGCCGCAACAATCTTAGAAAGTTTCGGAACAGCCATGCATGCTTTAAAAGACCGAGCAATGATGAAACCTGGTTCTACTCTCTTGGTACTTGGTGCCTCTGGAGGTACGGGAAGTGCTGCTGTGCAATTGGGCAAACGTTTTGGCTGTCGGGTAATTGGCGTGAGTTCTACTGATGCTAAACGCGCATTTGTGACCAGCATCGGCGCGGATTACTCATTGCCCTATGAAGATTTAAAAACTGCTGTGAAAGCTTTAGGTGGTGCGGATGTAATCTTCGATCCAGTGGGCGGAACAATTAGCGAAGAGGCATTTCGTACGATCAATCCTTATGGCAAACATCTCATCGTAGGTTTTGCAGATGGCAATATCCCTGCTTTACCTTTCAATCTACCACTTCTGAAAAGTGCAGATATTGTGGGCGTTTCTTGGGGAGGATTTTGGCGAAGTAATCCGCAGGAAAATCGAAAAAATATCAAGTTGATCTTGAATTGGTTTGCTCAGGAAAAGCTCAAGTCATCAGTCAGTGAATACGCTTTAAAAGATGCGTTAAAGGCAATGAGGCAATTACAGGAAAGGAAGTCTCTCGGGAAAATTGTTTTAAAAGTCTAAAAGCGCTGATTGAGCCGAATGCCGACATAGTTGTGTTTGGTGGCTGTTTCATTCTCTTGAGACCTCCAATAGGAGATGAGTCCCAAATCGAATCTAGACCAGCTAAACATTACGCCGAGGCGATGTTGCCAAATCCAAGGAATGGCATCTACGGTATAAGGAGAGGCATCACTGAAGAGACTTCCTTGCAGCGAGGCATTCTGGAAAACATACTCAAGTCCCGGCGCATAGAAAAAGTAAAATTCCTTCATAGCAGAGTTTCGTTTTGCTGATCGAGTTCTGCCAAGAGCGGCGCTGGTGTATGCCGATTGGTGGAGTGGTCGCAGTTCACCTAGACGGATCATGAATTCATGACGGATATTATTTAGCACAGTCCCGATGTTGGCATTGGTAATATTTGATAGCTCTATGTTGTAAGAAGAATAGAAAGGCTTAATTCGAGTGATTTCTGCATTTGCGATAAGCGTGTTTTCTATTTGATATTTCCAACCCTTTGGCTGTGGCATACCAAACCAGGCATGCCATTCGGCCTGTGCCTCACCGACCAATGCATTTGGTCCCATGATCCCCAGCTCTGCATTTATTTTGTAGTAGACATTTTTGTCAAAGTAAAACTCTGCAATCCCCGAAACCGATACTTGACCTGCGTAAGGTCTATCTAGCGATGATATTCTGTCCCAACCAATCCAGCTGGGTGTGTACATGCGATGATTCAATTGAACAGACCAAATTTTCTTAACATTCACGCCACTGTCTCCGAGGAATCGCACTGCTGCATAGATGCCGCTGCTGTAGTATTGATCCTTGGTGAGATCAAGCGTGAAAGCATCATTGTCCACAACCAATTGGTAATCTATCGTTTGGAAATTCTTAGCAGATTTTGGCTGTGCCATCAACGGCCCACACAGGCAGCCCAGCAAAATGAAGAATACTGATTTGAACATAGGGGCCAAATATAGAGATTTGGCTAATTTGTCGGGATGAGAATGGGATTCCTTGCGGATAAATTAAATGAGCGGCGCGCCAAAGGCAATATAAGGTCTTTGCAGAGCCAAACTGATCGTTTTGATTTCGTATCAAACGACTATCTCGGGTTATCGAATAGCAATGGTTTGGCAAGTGCCATCAAGACTTCTTTTGAAAAAACCAACTATCCCAATGGCGGAACCGGCAGCAGGCTGCTTTCAGGAAATCATGAATGCTATGAAAAGGCAGAAGCCTATCTGTCAGAAATATTCAAGGCTGAATCAACCCTCATATTCAACTCTGGATATGCGGCCAATCAGGCTTTGGTTTCCTCGGTAGCCGACAAAGGGGATACCATTCTTTATGATCAGCTGGCGCATGTTTGCCTTAAGGAAGGCGCTTGGCTCAGCAAAGCAGATACCTTAAGTTTTCTCCATAATGACTTAAATGATCTGGAATCCAGACTACAAAGAGCCAAAGGGCGGGTTTTTGTCCTCACGGAGACGGTCTTTTCTATGGATGGCGACTTAGCGCCTATTGAAGAGATACTTGACTTGTGTGAAAAATATGAAGCTTATCTCATCGTAGATGAAGCGCATAGTACAGGTGTATTTGGAGAGGCAGGCTCTGGCTATTTAGTTGACAAAAACCTGCATGAGCGTGTTTTTGCACGTGTTTATACTTTTGGGAAAGCCATGGGAGTGCATGGAGCGTGTGTGGCTGGAGCCAAAGTGCTGGCGGATTATTTGGTCAACTTTGGAAGGCCATTTATTTATACCACTTCACTACCGCCGCATAGTGTGGTGAGTATTGAGGAAAGTTTTCGCTGGCTAGAAGCGCATCAAAGTTTGCAGCAGGATTTGGCGCAGAAAATCTCACTCTTTAGATCACATTGGGATCAGGCATTAAGTCATACAGCCATTCAACCAATCCTTATCGGGAGCAACGAGCAAGCAAGGAAAATCTCTTCTCAGCTGCAAGCAGATAGCTTTGATGTACGTCCGATTCTCTCGCCAACTGTACAGCGCGGTACTGAGCGATTAAGAATCAGCTTGCATACTCATAATGAAGACGAGGTGATTATTGCGCTTTGTAAGCGGCTGGAGGAGTTGGTCTAAACCAACTCAGGGAATCCACTTAATGTCTTTGAAATTAGGCTTCCTTTTTTCCAAAAAGGCATTTCTTCCTTCTTTGGCCTCATCCGTCATGTAAGTCAATCGTGTGGCCTCACCTGCAAATATTTGCTGACCAACCATCCCATCATCTGTAGCATTGAAAGCAAACTTGAGCATTTTGATAGAAGTCGGTGACTTTTGCAAAATCTCCTGAGCCCATTCAAATGCCGTGTCTTCTAGTTCGTCGTGAGGAATTACAGCGTTTACCATCCCCATATCAAAAGCCTCTTGAGCAGAATAGTTTCTGCCGAGGAAGAAAATCTCGCGTGCTCTTTTCTGTCCTACCATTTTCGCTAAATAAGCCGAGCCATATCCACCATCAAAGCTAGTAACGTCAGCATCCGTTTGCTTAAAAATTGCATGTTCTTTGCTGGCAAGCGACAGGTCACACACGACATGAAGCGAATGTCCACCACCCACAGCCCAACCCGGGACTACTGCGATTACCACCTTCGGCATAAATCTCATGAGTCTTTGGACCTCAAGAATGTTGAGACGTGGCATACCATCATCATCTACATAGCCTTGGTGTCCACGTGCATTTTGATCACCACCTGAGCAGAAAGCCCATCCACCATCTTTTGGGGAAGGACCTTCACCCGAAAGCAAAACCACGCCGATAGAAGTATCCTCACGAGCATCCAAGAAAGCATCGAAGAGTTCAGCGACCGTTTTTGGACGAAAGGCATTGCGCACTTCTGGTCTATTGAAAGCGATTCGCGCTACACCATTGCATTTCTTATAGGTGATGTCTTGATACTCTTTTACTACTTTCCAATCGGGCTTATTCATGTTCCTTTCTTTTGCTGGTGAAATTATTGATTTCGCATCGGCTTATCAAAAGTTGAGGCGATAGAATCAAATCCTAAGTGGACATCTTCCTTTAACCCAAATTATGCTTTAAGGCATAATTTGCCCGAAGGGCAGACGAAAGCTACGCTTTTTCTGGACGGTCCGCCGCACGGTTACCCTGACAAAAACTTCAGAACCTGAAGTTTTTCGTCATTATGCAAAAGGATATTTTTCTTAAATTTTAAAATGTCCCATTGCATAATCCAGGGTTAGGCTGTCGTGCTTTACCTTCGCGACATGAATTATTTTGTGACGGCTATTAATACGGATAGTGGTAAGACGCTTGTGAGCGCTATCCTCACAGAGATGTTGGGGGCAGATTATTGGAAGCCGATTCAGTCGGGATTGCCGCGAGATACCATCACCGTGCAGTCTTTGATTTCAAATGGCCGAAGTAATTTTTATAAAGAGGCTTATCTTTTGAATACACCTGCTTCGCCGCACTATTCTGCAGCAGTTGATCAGGTAAATATCTCCCTCGATGAAATCGTGCCACCTGTATCTAATCGTGATTTGGTGATAGAAGGAGCAGGGGGAGTGATGGTGCCATTGAATGATCATGATATAATACTTGACCTGGTGCCGAAATTAAATGCTGAAATCATCCTTGTGAGCAATCTCTATTTGGGAAGCATCAACCATACATTGCTCACTGCTGAGTTTATCAAAAGCCGAGGTAGCAAAGTAAGAGGCATCATATTCAATGGTTCGGATCCATCCGCCAGTATAGATATTATATTAAAAAAGACGGGATTAAAATGTCTTCTTCACCTTTCGCGGGAAGACGAGATCAATAAAGAAGTAGTAAAAAAATACGCAGAACAACTAAGACTATGCTGGGACTAACCAATTGGAATAAAGTTGATCGCAAAAATATATGGCATCCATTTTCACCCTTGGCGGGAACGGATCCGCTTATGGTGAATAGCGCCAAAGGTATTTACCTGCATCTCAAAAATGGCCGTAAAGTCATGGATGCGATCTCCTCTTGGTGGGTCAATATCCACGGTCATGCCAATCCGAAAATTGCCTCAGCGATCGGCAAACAAGCACATACGCTTGAGCAGGTGATATTTGCTGGATTTACACACAAACCAGCAGCTGTTCTATCAAAGAGCTTACTAAAACTATTGCCAAGTGACCAATCAAAGCTGTTTTTCTCTGATGATGGCAGCACTTCTGTAGAGGTCGCACTCAAGCTGGCAATTCACTACTGGAAGAATAAAGGTGTCGCTCGCAAGCAGCTGATAGCACTGGAAGGAGCCTATCATGGCGATACTTTTGGTAGTATGTCTGTCGGTTCACGGGGGATTTTTTCAGATCCTTACGCGCCTTATTTGTTTGATGTGACCTTTGTTCCTTTTCCGGTAGGAAATGGACAAAATACCATTGACGCTATGAAAGCGGCAGTCTCAGACAACACTGCAGCTTTTATTTTTGAGCCGCTCGTTCAGGGTGCATCGGGAATGCGGATGTATTCAGCAAAAGTTTTGGATGAGCTCGTTTCTATCGTGAAAAAGGCTGGAGGACTTTGCATTGCTGATGAGGTAATGACTGGTTTTGGGCGAACAGGGAAGGTTTTTGCCTGTGATCATTTGAAAAACAAACCGGATTTGTTTTGCTTGAGCAAAGGGATCACTGGAGGTTTTCTGCCGATGGGAGTGACTTCCGTCAATGAAAAAGTGGTGAAGGCATTCAGTGCTGAGGAAGTGGAGAAGATATTTTTTCACGGACATTCCTATACCGCCAACCCTTTGGCATGCGCCGCGGCTAATGCCAGTATGAAAATCCTTTTAGGTAGCCGCACCAAGTCTAGCATTGCTCGGATTACCAATCGTCATTTGGACTTCATGAAAGTATTCAAAGCGCCTGAGAGTGTAGCGGATGTTCGTGCTTGTGGAACCATTCTAGCAATAGAATTAAAAGTAGATGATGCTGGATACACTAGCGGAATTAAGGATAAGATTTATAAATTTTTCATGGAGCGAGATATTTTACTGCGTCCATTGGGCAATGTGATTTACGTGTTGCCGCCTTACATTATTACAGATGTACAATTGGAGCGTATCTACTCTGCGATTCGCGAGTTTTTGGTAGAAACAGAAAAGGTCGGTTAGCCTACCTTCCCATTATTCTCCCAGTCTAATTATTGCTGTTCTTTATTTTTCGTTTCAATTTCCTGATCATGAATAAGATTTCAATCCTCATTGTCTCAGTGATTATGTTTTCCTGCGAGCTTCAGCCAAGAGAACAGTTAGCTAATGAATCGAGTGAAAACTCTTATCCTGAAGAACTATCGAAGATTTTTAAATCACATGGAGGTATTGAAAAGTGGGCAAAGCAGCGTGCATTGACCTTTACCAAGAATGATGAAGAAACATATTTCACGGCATTATGGGAACGCTTTGCCCGTGTGGAAAATGCCGAACGTACCATAGGTTTTGATGGAGAGCAAGTTTGGGTAAGCCCTGATACGATACCAGTTGGAAATGCACGATTTTATCACAATTTGTATTTCTACTTTTATGCCATGCCTTTCGTTTTGGGCGATCCGGGTATCAACTATGAGGAGTTGCCTACTCTCACAATTCTCAATAAAGAGTACAAAGGCATCAAAGTGACTTATGCTGATGGGATTGGGGATTCACCCAAAGACAATTACATCTTGTGGTATGACCCAATGACTTACCAAATGGAATGGCTCATGTACACCGTCACTTTCAAGAGTGGTGAGACAAGTGACAACTATCGTTTGATCCACTACTCTGAATGGACAGAAATAGCTGGGCTGAAATTACCTACGAAACTTGAGTGGCATACCTACCAAAATGACTCTGTTGGTGATGTTCGAAGCTCTGCTACATTTTCTGAAATCAAGCTTTCAGAAGAGCCATTGGATTTTGCACTTTTCACTATGCCTGATGATGCTCAAATTGCCCCTTTTGAGTGATAATAGAGTTTAACACTTCATTAACAGCATTGATTTAAGAATAGTCGTATCATTCTGAGTAACTAAACTAAAACTCATGAATAGATCGATTTTGATGGTGGCATTGCTTTTAGGTGTCTACTTCACTTTTGCACAAACTCAGACTTACATCAGTGAAAATAGCGAAATGCATCTCTGCGGGCCGATGACGCTTGCAGATCTGCAAGACACTACCTTCTCATGGTATGCGGAAAACTATGAAGCATATAATCCACAAGTAGCAGCTCACCAATGGGCAAAGAAGCTAAAAGACACTTCTGTAGATATCTACGTCGGTACTTGGTGTGGAGACAGTAAAAAATGGGTACCTCGATTTGTGAAAACGTGGGAAGCGCTGGGTTTGGACAAAGACCAACTGAATTTCATTGCGCTTTACGATGATCAAGATCGCTACAAACAAGGACCAGCAGGTGAAGAAAAAGGAGCTAAAGTTCACAGGGTACCTACTTTTATTTTTAAAAATGAGGGTGAAGAGATCGGTAGGATCGTAGAGTTTCCTTCCACTGACTTGGTCACTGACTTAGCGCAAATTGCTTTGGGGTATCCCAGCGATCCGAGCTATCGCGCAGCGAACTATTTATTGAATTACATAGAAGCACATGGAGTGGATTCTCTTTACGAAGACTTCAGAGTAAATATCAATGAAGCCTATAAACTCGTTGGAAAAAGCAGCGAACTCAATACACTCGGGTATGTTTATTTGCGGGCAGGAAAGGTCAAAGAAGCATGTGCTGTCTTTAATTTTAACACCTATTTTTTTAGGAATGAAGCCAACGTATATGACAGTTATGGAGAAGCTCTAGAAGTGTCGGGAGAAACTAAACGGGCATTGGAGATGTACGAAAAAGTGCTTGCAATTGATCCAAAGCATGAGAATGCATTAAAGCAAGTGGCACTTTTGAAAGAGGAGGGATAAAAACAAAGCCCCGACTTGTTCAAAGTCGGGGCTTTGTTTTTATCTATTTTATCAAACGACAATTAAGCCAATTGCGCGTCAAGTTTTTGACTCAAAGTAGTTTTAGGCACTGCACCTACTTGCTTATCTACGATTTCACCGTTTTTGAAAACTAGCAAAGTTGGGATAGAGCGGATTCCAAATTTCGCAGAAACCTCTGGATTGCTATCTACATCTACTTTTCCGATGATCGCACGACCTTCATAGTCAGAGGCTAGCTCCTCTACTACTGGTCCGATCATTTTACATGGTCCGCACCACTCAGCCCAGAAGTCTACCAATACTGGCATGTCTGAGTTGATGATTTCTTCAAAATTTTGATCAGTTATTTCTAATGGATGTGACATGGTTCTTTTAATGTTTAAAAAATGTATTCAGTTAGCTAACGGCAAAGATATGTCAAATGTTGACTGACGATTCCATATTGCCCTCAATTTGTTACCTCTCTGACAAAAGTCATTTTACTTCATTAAGATTTTGTAGGAAAACTCATCAGTAGTGTCCAATTCTTTAATGAATTCGTCAGATAGTTCTACTGAAAATTTCCTACTCATCATATCCAGATTGATCATTCTGTCTTCGAACGCGCCAATCACGTTCAACCTCAGCAAGTTTTTCCCAGGATACTTGGTTCCATAGCGCTCTATCTCATCTATAATGCTAGGAGTCACATCAGAAAGGCGCATTTGTAGCTCCACACCTTTGGTCATGCGTTCCCTGATATCACTTAATGGTTCCATCGTGGTAATCTTAAATTCAAGATCAGTACCCTTCCATCGTGCCTGGACAATACCTGTCATATAGATGAACCAATCCTTTTCCAGATAGGTCTTAAAATCTAAGTAAGTCGGGGAAAACATGAAAAACTCGTAACTGTCTGCGTAACCAGTCACCTTGAAGCGACCGTATGGTTTGCCTTTTTTGGTTGTAAGATGCGCCACCTCCGTAATCATACCTCCCAGTTTTACCTCTTTTCCTTGAAGTGCAGGCAGGTCGTTGAGTTCACTCAAGTTAGCATTGGTCAGATATTTCATTTCAAACTTATACTGATCCAACGGATGGCCGGAAATGTAGAGACCGACTAATTCTTTCTCGATATTGAGTTTTTCAATCTCTCCATACGGCTCAATTTTTCCAGCTTTTGGTCGCATAACTGCTGCACTCGTACTGCCACTACCAAAGAGGGAAACCTGTGCACTGTCTTCCTCTTGCTGCATTTTGTTGGCATAGCGTATCGCCTTTTCTATAAGAGAAGCACCTTCTTCATCTTGCTCCACATATTGTCTCCTGTGGAATTCTTCGAAGCAATCAAAGCCCCCCGCTTTTGCTAAACTCTCAAAAGATTTTTTATTGACCGCCCGTAAATTGACTCTTGAAGCAAATTCAAAAATGTCCTTGAACGCTCCGTTTCCATCACGTTCGTCGATGATTGCTTGAATAGCAGATTCACCAGTGCCTTTGATGGCACCAAGTCCAAATCGAATTTGGCCGATTGCATTTACTTCGAAGTTTAGCCCAGACTCATTGACATGTGGTCCGAGTACTTTGATACTTTGGTTGCGGCATTCTTCCATGAAGAAGCTCACTTTCTCGATATTGCTTTGGTTGTGCGTGAGCACAGAAGCCATGTATTCCGCAGGGTAATTAGCCTTGAGGTAGCCGGTCTGGTATGCCACCACAGAGTAGCAAGTACTGTGTGATTTATTGAAGGCGTAAGCTGCAAATGCTTCCCAATCTTTCCAGATTTTTTCGAGCTTATCCTCTGGGTGACCTTTAGCTTTGGCTTGGTCTATGAACTGTGGCTTCATCTTATCCAGCACGGCCTTTTGCTTCTTACCCATAGCTTTACGAAGTACGTCAGCTTGACCTTTGGTAAACCCAGCGATTTTCTGTGAAAGAAGCATCACTTGCTCTTGATATACCGTGATACCGTAGGTCTCAGCCAGGAACTCTTCCATGTCTGGAAGGTCATACTGGATCTCTTTACGCCCATGTTTACGATCAATGAACTCAGGAATGTATTCCATCGGACCTGGTCGATAAAGTGCATTCATGGCAATCAAATCTTCAAGCTTATCAGGCTGCAAAGCTCGAAGGTGCTTCTGCATCCCGGGCGACTCAAACTGAAAAGTTCCGTTGGTTTCACCTCGCTGATAAAGCTCGTAGGTCTTAGTGTTGTCAAGAGGGATGAGGTCGATATCTATTTCAGTCCCAAATCTTTTCTTGACATTCTCAATAGCCGTCTTTATGATGGAGAGGGTTCTGAGACCCAAAAAGTCCATCTTGAGCATGCCCGCTGATTCTACTACGCTGTTGTCAAACTGCGTCACATACATTTCTGAATCTTTGGCTCTGGCCAAAGGAACGTAATTGGTCATATCATCTGGGGTGATGATAATCCCGCAAGCATGAACGCCTGTATTCCTCAATGATCCTTCAAGAATTACAGCTTGATTCAGCACATCAGACGGCAGCCCTTTGCCGCGTCGCATGATCTCTAGTTCAGGAACCTCACCCCATATTTTAGAGAATTTTGCCCCTGGTTTTTCAGGTATCAGCTTAGCTATGGCATCAGTTTCTGGTAGTGAAAGTTCCATTACACGACCAGCATCTCGGATGGCTGATTTTGGTGCCATGGTACCGTAGGTGATGATTTGGGCTACCTGATTTGCGCCATATTTTTCTACTACATAGTTGATGACTTTCTCTCGACCTTCATTGTCAAAGTCAATATCAATATCGGGAAGGGAGACACGATCTGGATTCAAGAAACGCTCAAAAAGGAGATCATATGCGATAGGGTCTACGTTAGTAATCCAAGTGCAATAAGCTACCGCAGATCCTGCTGCGGAACCTCTACCAGGCCCTACGGCTACCCCCATCTTCCTAGCCATACTGGTGAAATCCTGCACAATAAGGAAATAACCAGGATATCCAGTCTTCTCGATAGTCGCAAGCTCAAAATCCAGTCGATCGCGAATCTCATCGGTCATCTCAGGATATCGCTTTTTTGCACCTTCATAGGTCAAGTGACGCAAGTAGGCATTTTCACCTCGCTTACCACTATCTAGCTTATCCTCTGGATTTACAAATTCTTCAGGTATGTCAAAAGCAGGAAGTACTACGTCCATTTCCAGCTTGTACGTTTCCACCTTATCAAAAATCTCACTGATGTTTTCGATGGCTTCTGGCAGATCAGCAAAGGCTTTCTTCATGGACTCTTGATCCTTGAAGAAGTATTTTGAATTGGCTAATCCCGGACGAAAACCTCTTCCACGACCAATGGGAGTGGATTGCTTTTCGTTTTCTTTGATACAAATCAAAACATCATGAGCTACCGAATCTTTCTCATCCAGATAGAACATTTCATTGGCCGCTACCACTTTGATCCCGTACTTTTTGGCAAAGCCAGTCAGTACTTGGTTGAGGTGATTCTCTTCATCCAGTCCATGTCGGTTGATTTCGAGATAGAAATCTTCACCAAATATCTTATGCCAATACTGGACTGCCTCTTCGGCCTGTGTTTCACCAACATTCAGTACAAGGTGACCTATCTCACCCCTGAGCCCGCCACTGAGTGCGATTACGCCTTCTTTATATTCTTCAATTAGTTCTTTATCAATCCTGGGATAGAGTCCGTAGTTTCCTTCTATGAACCCGAAAGAAGTAAGCTTTACTAGGTTTTGATACCCTTTTTTGTTTTTTGCTATGAGGATCTGCTGAAACCTTCGGTCCGGATCATCCTTGGTGAATTTGAGTTTTTTGCGTTCCTCTGCTACGAAGAATTCACAGCCGACTATCGGCTTGATGCCTGCTGCAATTGCCGAGCGGACAAACTTGAAAGCGCCAAACATATTACCCAGATCTGTGAGGGCCACAGCTGGCATGTTGTACTCTACAGCTTTCGCAACAATAGACTCCACATTTGGAGTGGCCTGAAGTACAGAAAATTGTGAGTGGACGTGAAGGTGGAAAAAAGGACCTTCAATGTCTTTGATATTTACTTTTTCACCTGATTGCGTGCCTGACTTTTTCTTTGCTATTGCAAAATTGGCCGCTTCTAAATCTGGTGCCTCATAGACGATACTTGAGGGATCTGTTTCGTCAAAAGTTTTGATGATTTTTCTGCGCAAGCATTCGAAGAAGGCCTGCGAAGTAGCATCTACGTCATAGGCGGCATCATGTGCATCCTCAAATGGTTTTCCAAATAGTTTGGTGTAGAGCTCGATTAGCTTAGGCATTTTTAGCCTGCCTCCAATCCCACCTTGTAATTGACAGTACTCTTTGGTTTCTGAAGCCGTATCGATATTTGGAAATTCTTCGAGGAGATTGTCTTGCTTGGTGCGTAAAAACTCTGCACCGATGATCTTATTGTCAAACTCAATATTGTGACCAACCAGCACTTTGGCTTTCGCCAAATCAATCTTGAAGGTGTCTAAAACTGCACTGAGATCTTCTCCAACTTCCAACGCTCTTTCTGTGGAAATACCATGTATTTTCTGTGCATTGAAAGGTATCGTGAAACCATCTGGCTTTACAATGTGATTGCCTTGAGAGAGCAACTTACCAGTGGAATCATGGAGTTGCCACGCCAGTTGTACGAGTCTGGGCCAGTTTTCAAAGTCGGTAAGTGGAGCGTTTTTATTTCTGGGTAAACCAGTAGTCTCGGTATCAAAAATCAGGTACATCTGTGGTGGTTATTCGATCTGAATCAATCAGAAACAAAATAAAGAAATACAGCGTGCTTCAAGGCAGGTACTCGGTGATTTTTATCCCTTGTGGATAATTTGTGGATATGTAGATTGGTGATTTTTAATCGAGGGGGATGACTGAGAAAAGTGTGGCAGAATCACTTCTTATCTTCTGCTATCCTCTTAAAAGAAGGATCATTAAAGATAACTTGTTTGTAGTCAAATGAATAAGCACTTGATTCGCCTTGAGTGATTTGGAGTTTCTTGAATATTTTGATCCCATCCTGTTCTATCCAATCATCGAAGTGGACACGGATTACTTCTCCTTTTTTATATGGATTCACTTCAGAAAAGCCCGCCATTAGGTTGGTGGTTTTGTCAAAAAACACACGCACTGGCAAACCAAGCTGATCTGAGGTAATTACCTGTGAGCATTTTTGATCAAAAAAAGTAGTGTCTTCTAACAAGGTCATTTGTCCAAAGCGAGAATCTAGCTGTAGCATGAGCTCATGAAATTCGTGTGCTTTCAATACAGCTATCACAGCATTTGAAAGTGCTCCTTGCGGGACCAAGGCTGTATCCAATCCTTGTCCTTTATGCCAATCAAGTATGAGTGCGTATAATGGATTGGGCTTAAAATCATAGCTCTGTAAAAACAAGAGATAATTGTCCTTTGTAGAAGATTGGGTTTCTGTCCGATACTTTCCATCAGGGCTAATGCAGTCAGCTTGAGTGACGATATTTTCTATGAAGGAAGGATCACCAACTGCTTGGTAATGCGCATCTATCAAACGCTGAGTTTCTGGTGACTGATCACATGACCAAAGGAGCAATATGGGAATGAGCCACTTGATCAAAATACTATGTCAAAAATTTTTGCAGTGCCTGATCGATCGATGCTTACTGTGGTAGAATCACCAGCTTTAAAAGCGGATAGTGCCTTCATATAGGTCATCATATCTTCTATATCTAAGTCGCCAAGCTTCACCACGATATCACCTTTTATCAGCCCAGCCTTTTGAGCTGGTTTGTCATCACTTACGCCATCTATCCGCATCCCTTTTCCGTCAAATAAATAATCAGGAACTACGCCCAAAGTGACTGTGAATTTTGGCCCACGGGTCGATTCATCTTTGGTCTTTTGAAAAGCGAGCTTTGGCTTACTGTCGAGCTGTTTTACGATGTTTGAGATGTGCTGGCTGATCTGTAAAATACCCTCGAAGTTGATCAATTCCATATCATCTGTTGGTTTATGATATTCCGAATGCTGACCAGTGAAGAAGTGTAAAACAGGAATGTCTTGAAGATAAAAAGAAGTGTGATCAGATGGTCCAACTCCAGATTCTTTCATGATGACTTTAAGTCCAACATTGTTGGAGCTATTGATCACATCAGGCCAATCAGGAGCTGTGCCTGTACCATGTATAGCAATACCTCGGGCAGTATCTAATCTGCCTACCATGTCCATGTTGACCATGAAATCCACTTTTGATAAATCAATAGTAGGATTTTTTACAAAATAGTTGGATCCCCAAAGACCTTTTTCCTCACCGGAAAAAGCAATGAATATTATATCTCTATTGAGTTTGGCTCTGGAAAGGTTTTCGGCAAGATTGAGCAAAGCAGCTACCCCGCTTGCATTGTCATCAGCGCCATTGTGAATGGCTGAATCGCCTCTGTGAAGTGAAGAAAAACCACCAAAACCTAGGTGATCATAATGTGCCCCGATTACGATAAGCTCGTCTCCCGGATTATCTATCATGGCCACCAAATTCCTACCTGATGTGCCTTGAAGAGAATCATCACCTGACATGGAAGGCTTTTCGTGTGGATTTTGTGATTCTTTCACGAAAAAATCCTGATAGAATCCATCAGTTCCAGCTCCTTTTAATCCAATGCTTTCGAGCCTTGAGGCAATATAGGCGGCAGCCATTTTTTCACCTGCACTACCTACTTCTCTACCTTGGAGTGAGTCACTGGCTAAAATGCTAATATCAGCTTTCGCCAAAGCAAGAAAATCTTTTTTCTTTGGGCTGCAGCTAATGAATAATGCCAGTAAAATTACGAATCCTGTTCGCATGAAAGAGTGGTAATGTTTAGTTTCGTGCAGACTAAGATAAAGCGGATGAGACAGATATTTTACTTTTCTATTGTTGTTTTGGTGACAGCCTGCAATACATCTACTAAAACGCAGGAAACAGCATCTAAAACATCAGATACTCTTAAGTACCAAGAAGAAATTCACCTCCAAAATGTAAGACAGCTTACTTGGGGTGGCAACAACGCTGAGGCCTATTGGTCATTTGGTGGTGATCAGCTTGTTTTCCAATCTGATTTTCAAAACTGGGGTGTAGCTTGTGACCAGATCTTTGTTTTGGATATAGAAAAAGCAGCGCCAGACCAGCGTCCGGCTATTGTGAGTACAGGCAAAGGCAGAACGACCTGTGCTTATTTTCTCCCTGGAGACACTACGATACTCTATGGGTCTACACATCTTGGAAATGGTCTTTGTCCGCAAGATCCACCTCGCTCTGTAGGAGGCAAGTATGTATGGCCGATTTATTCGGATTATGACATATTCGTTGCTGACTTAGAAGGTAATATCATTGCTCAACTCACTACGGAACCCGGCTATGATGCCGAGGCTACTGTTTCTCCAAAAGGAGACAAAATCGTCTTTACTTCTCTCAGATCAGGTGATTTGGAGCTTTATACGATGAATATTGATGGGACTGACGTGAAGCAAGTGACGGACGAATTGGGATATGATGGAGGTGCTTTTTTCTCTCCTGATGGAACAAAATTGATTTTCAGAGCTTCTAGGCCAAAGACAGAGGAGCAAGTGAAAGAATATAAAGATCTACTCGCTCAAGGATTGGTACAGCCGATTCAAATGGAACTTTTCGTTTGCAACGTAGATGGCTCAGACTTACGTCAAATCACTGACCTTGGCAATGCCAACTGGGCGCCGTTCTTTCATCCTTCTGGAGAAAAGGTCATTTTTTCCTCCAATCACGAATCTAAGCGCGGCTTTCCTTTCAATCTCTACATGATCAACCTTGACGGAACTGGTCTTGAGCGCATCACATACGATACGGTATTTGATTCTTTCGCGATGTTTAGCCCTGATGGAAAATCGTTCGTTTGGGCGTCAAATCGCTTCAATGGAGGCAATAGAGATACGAATCTGTTTGTCGCTGATTGGGTAGACTGAGTAGATGGTAAAGAGAAAATTTAGAAAAGGGCAGTTTTTCATCCTTGGTATTGCTATAGGTACTGCATTGGGCGTATCTACGGAAAATCTTGCAATCTGGATAGGTGTAGGTGCAGGACTTGGTGTGGCAATAGATGCGGTTTTGACCAGAAGGAATAGTGATTCTTAGTTCTCATTCGAGCGTTTCTTATCAAGTGACAGGAGGGATGATAAAAACTCAAAAACGCTCTTAACTTCTTCAGCACTTTCCTTTCTGAAAGTAAGGCTGAGGATAGTTCTTGACTTACCATTCGTGATCAAGTTGAAATTGTAAATAAAATCCCGATAGCCATCTTTGAAAGGACTGACGTCTGAGGTGAGGATATTTTCATCAACTTCAAGGCTTGAGATGTTAGCCAATTTTATAATGCGCTTGAAGGATACTCCGCTCAGTAGTGTTAGTCTCACCTCGGGTTCAATGATCATCTCATGTGGAGCTTTCCAGCGTTGTGTTATTAAAGGTAGTACCAATATAAGGATGCCTACATAGCCGTATTCATCTGACAAATCTCCCAAAATGGTAAATAGTATCAATGAAAGTCCAAGTGCTGAGGATAGCACGAACATTAATTTTTTGGAGGAGCCTGCTCTACGGATATGGGTAAAGCCTCCCTTTTGAGAAACTAGATAACCATTCTCTTTTAGTAGTTCGTTGACTTCAGATGTTGCAGCGTTCATAGGCCTTAGACGATAAGAAACAAAAAATCCCGACCTTCAAGATCGGGATTTAATTCTATTTTTCACTCATGGATCACTCCAAAGTGACTGTCCGTTCTACTATGTTGAACGGACCAGGGATGGCATTACCATCTTTGTCGATTAGCTCAAGCTTGATAGTCACTGTGCCTTTCTCTAAACCTTCTACGTAGTATGGAGCCCATTCAGTGATCATGTATTCTTCACCGTTGATGGTTGCTTTCACTTTATTTCCATCGGGTGAGATCGTGGTATTGAGCAGATAAAAGTCTAGCATAAGCTTTTCCGTATCTGCACCCACATAAGTTCCCTTAGGTCTGCTAAAGAATAGATGCTGCGTTGTAAGGTCAGCCTCAACCGGTTCTACTTCGCCTACTGTCAGGTTTTGTATGTAATATGCTCCCGCGCTTTTCACGCTTTCGTGATAAGATCTAGATAAGAAGGCCAAGATGACATAATTGCCAGCTGTGAGTTCATTCGACACACCTGGCATATAATGTGCAGAGTAAGGGCCATTGTTCACAATGAAGTGAATATGCTGTCCTTTACCTGAATTTGCAATGCCTCTCGTCTCAGCATCAGAAGTTTGAACACCCAGCTCAAACCCTGTAACGTCAAAATTGAAGTCCACAGCGTAGGTAGAGTCTTTGGCAATTACGGTCACATCATTTTTGGTAAGCACCGACTCTGGAAATTGCGGAGATTCTGGTGCCTTGTACACATTGTACTTTTTGGCTGGTTCTTCAGTAGCAGCTGTTTCTTCCGAAGTTTTCTTCGTAGGTCCACAACTTGCAGCTAATATGATTAATGGTAGGAAATAAGTAAGTTTCATGATCTAATTTTTAGTTTAAATAAAAATTTATTTAACACTCAATCATTCGATCACAACCTGATCTGGGTCTGTATAACCGAACAATTTATCCAATGGCACTTCTTCGACTTTGCCATATTTCTTTAAGCTTTCAAAATCAATATTGTCTCGTGACCCAACGAGTACAGTGATGTATTGATTGTCTTTGATAAATGTCTCTTGGAAGGTTTTGAGATCTTCAAAGTTCATTTCTTTCACCTGATTGTAAACATCTTTTCTGATATCATAATCAAGCCCTTTGTCCTGAGCACCGATGTAGCTCCAAAGCACACTTGATCTAGTAACGCGCTCAGACTCTATTTTGTTAAGAATAGCATCCTTAGCAATATTGAAGGCGTCTTCTGTCTGTGGCATGTCATTGAGTAGTCCCATCAAAGCATCCATAGCCTCAGATTGCTTATCTGCTTGTGTACCCACATAGGCGGTTAGGTAATCACTTTTCTCTTTTTTAGAACCTTGAGAATAGCTCGAAAACACTGAATAGGCTAGGCCTTGTGCTTCGCGAATTTCTTGGAAAACCACACTATTCATACCACCACCAAAGTACTGATTGAATAGTCTAACAGCAGGCTCCATCTGTGAATTATATTGATCGCCTTTCGATAGGAAAATGACTTCTGTCTGCCTCATGTCATAATCCGCCCAATAGACTTTCGGTTCTTCTATATCTAACTCAGGATAGACTTTCAATTCTGGGATTTCATTGAAAGATGCAGGTACAGGATGATTTTCGGCTATGAATGTCTCTACCTTTTTAGTCGGTTGTGGGCCGTAGTACAAAATTCTATGAGGCAGCTTAGTAAGCCCTTGGATGATCTCAGTCAAGTCAGTAGCCTCTATTTTCTCCAGTTCATAGTTTGGAATTACATCATTGAAAGGGTTGTTAGCTCCATATTTTCCATAGTTAAAAAGGCCACTCCATAGGATAGCACCTTTATCCTTTTTGGCATCCATGCGTGACTTGAAGGTTCTATCCACCATTTTGTCCAATGCATCTTGGTCAGCTTTTGGATTTGCCAAAAGCGACTCAAATAACTTGGTAGCTTCTGTCATGTTCTCATCCAATCCTGAAAGCGTTACATAGGTGCGTTCTTCTGAGGCATTCACACTGAAGCTACATCCGATTTTGTAAAGTTCCTTTTTGAACTCCTCTGCGCTGTACATATCATTACCGATATACTCTAGGTAAGAAGCTGCGAAGGATAATTTTGGATCAGCGTTTTGACCAAAGTCAAAGAGGTAGGTCAATTCAAATAGTTCATTCTCTTTATTGAATGCGCTGAGCACTTCTACATTGTTCACATTTGACTTCACCACATCTTTGTTATAATCTACATAAGATGGTGTTAGTTTCCCCACTTCGGTAGCGGCTATTTTCTCATGAAAAGAAGATTTCGAATCCCTGTTTAGAGGGACTTTCGTGATTTGCGGTTTGTCTACTTTTTGCTGGTTTTCATCTTCGCCATTGCGTTTGAAGACAACCACATAATTGTCTTTATAGTTAGCATTCGCAAACGCTACGAGATCTTCTTTGGTGATCGCTTCCATCTTTTCTATCTCTTGGATATAGTCGCTCCACGACATATTATTGGTAAATGCCATCACCATACCATTGGCTCTAGAGGAATTACTTTCTAGAGACTTCATAGCTGAGGTTTTGAAGTCAGCAATGACAGCACCTAGCAACCAGTCATCAAAGGCGCCTTTTTTTACCAATTCTATTTGCTCGAGTATGAGGTCACGAACTTCTTCCAATGTCTGATTCTGCTTCGGATTGCCATAGAAGGTGTGAACAGAATAATCGTTCATAGCGTCCACGTAGGAGCCGGCACTGAGTACTGTTTGCTTCTGCTTTAGGTTGATGTCTATAAGGCCCGCCTCAGAGTTGTTCAAGAGCATGTCGATGAGTTTCGCCTTGATGATTTCGTCAGAGGAAGTTCCGTCAAAGCGATAACCCATATATAGAAATTCTGCATTGGGTCCATAGACTTCTTTTTCAATAGGAGCAGTGATGGGCGACTCTTCTACTTTCGTCCAGGTCGGTAGTGAGGTGTTTGGCTCCCAGCTTCCGAAATTTTCATCAATGAGTTTGATGGTTTTGGTGTAGTCAATATCTCCACTGATACAGATAGCTACGTTGTTGGGTGTGTAATACGTTTCGAAGTAGTTGACTATCTCTGTGATTGATGGGTTTTTCAGGTGGTCTATTGTGCCGATTACTGTTTGTGTTCCATAAGGATGCGCTGTAAACATACTTGCATACATAGTCTCGTAGACTTTCCAGTTGTCATTATCAAGAGAGCGGTTCTTTTCCTCATAGACTGCCTCTAGCTCTGTGTGAAAAAGGCGGTTCACGATTTTACTAAAGCGTGACCCCTCTATTTCCATGAATCTTTCTAACTCGTTTGAAGGAATATCTACTGTATAAACTGTGCGATCTTCGGTTGTATAGGCATTGAGTCCTTTTCCTCCGATCAATGAAAGCATTTTATCATACTCATTAGCGATGGCCAGTTTGGCTGCTTCATTGGAGTAGGCATCTATACCTTCATAATAGGTTTTGCGCTCGGCATCATCTGTAAGCGCAGCATATTGATTGAACATTGCTTCAATGCTATCAAGCATTACTACCTCTTGCTCATAATCAAGCGTGCCGAATTTGTCATTTCCTTTGAACATCATATGCTCTAAGTAATGCGCCAACCCCGTATTTTCGGCAGGGTCATTTTTACCACCAGCTTTTACAGGGATATATACGTGCAATCGAGGTGCATTTTTATAATCGCTGAGATAGACTTTTAGTCCGTTTTCCAGAGTATAAATTCTGGTTTCCATTGGGTCACCGACTACATACTCATAAGTATAGCCATCTGCTGTGGCTGTCTTGGTTTCAAACTTTTCAGGAGTGGGTTGGCAGGCAATAAGGAAGGTCAATAGCACTGCAGAGAAAAATGCTTTCATATTGATAGATTAAGGTGTAAAGTTAGGTAAATACCTGAGTTCGATTAATAATTAACGTTATTAGCCTTAAAGCTATTATTTTGGAAGGAAATGTAATAAAATAATCCTTCTCTTTTTTGTCATTCCGAGGCGCCCGGCAAGGGGAGGAAAGACGAAGGAATCTATTCCCTCACGTCATTACAGAGTGCATCGAAGTAATCTTGAGCTTTGTTAGCTATTCTGCATAATCTCAGCACTGCTCATAGAGTTTAAGATCGCTTCGTGCCTCGATGATGCCGTGGATTTTTCTCAGTCATCTTCTAGTGTGTTTAGCTGTCCCTTTTCGGAGAGCATCACTGCCACAAATTTCAGCCCCGGGATTTCTTCAAATACCACAATCATCATTACGGTAATAGGCACACTTAGGATCATCCCCATCACTCCCCAAATAGCACCCCATATAGTAAGTGATAGAATTACTACAAGTGAACTAATATTAAGGGAGTTGCCCATGAGTTTTGGTTCTATAATATTGCCTACCACCACTTGTATGATTCCTACTATTACTAAGACATATATAAAAGGCGCAAGCTGTCCGTACTGTAGTACGGCAAAGCAAGCAGGGAAGAGCGTGGCTATCAAGGAGCCAATGGTGGGAATATAGTTTAACACAAAAATTAAAATGGCCCAAAAAATAGGAGCGTCTATACCTAAGAGTAGTAGCGCTACATAGCTAAGCACACCTGTTAATAGGCTCACTATGGTTTTGAGCGTAAGGTAGCGGCTGATGCTGTGATCCATTTTCTGGAAAAGCTTCACCGTTTTTTTCTGCTGCTTCTCAGATGGGTAGAGGATATTGAGTTTATAAGGAAAGATACTTTCCTCTATTAGAAGGAATAAGACATACAGTAATATCAGAAATGCATCTCCTACGATGAAAGTGACATAATCGATCATGTCGCCAGCTAATGTTGCCATATCTAATTCCTTGACATAAGTATAGAGTTGAGAAGTAACGTCCATACCTACTAGCTCATTTATCTCCAGCAGCGTAGCATCTAGGTTT
Source organism: Marinoscillum sp. (assembly GCA_047633875.1). Lineage (GTDB taxonomy): Bacteria > Bacteroidota > Bacteroidia > Cytophagales > Cyclobacteriaceae > Marinoscillum. The sequence goes on from JBLIFO010000011.1 coordinate 29,906, forward strand.
GCTTCGTATATTTCAATTCCTTCTAAGAGATTGCCCATACTGACAAGCAAGAGTTCTATAATGAGGAAGATTACCAGGTTGATCACCACGAATCCAATGGTACTCTGTAACCACATGGGGCAGTGGTCTCTCATCCAAGGTATTTGTTGGATGTTTTCGCGGAGCTCATGTATGATGAACCACACGATCAGCGCCAGTATAAAAGGAATGATATATTCCTCAGAATAAACAAGGATAATGGTAGTGCAAACAATGGTAAGTAAGAGATAGGCGGCTCTTGCCAGAGAAGAATGGTGATTTTCCATTAAATGGTATTTCTAGATTATTGGTGAATTAAAGATAAGAGAGAAGATGGATTCAAAAGATGAATGCTGGAAATCATATTGGCTTTTTAATTTGGAGAATGTTTACCAAATCCTTGCTTGAGTTATTATTTATGCAAAAAAAGCGTTAAAATTAAAAAAAATAATATTTTACTTATATAGATTATTGTACAGATTACGAAAAATGCAAAATACCCAAAAAGGGGTATTTTCCTTCGTAAATTTTTTTTCTACCTTACAAGGATAGTATCGGTCGATACTGGACTGTTTAATTATTTCACCTTAATTAACTATTTCTATGAAAAAACTACTATTAATGATGGTAGCAACCTTCATGAGCGTCGGACTTTTACATGCACAGGATGTGGATGAAGGAACCCAAGGAGGCTCGTTTGATCCGGGGAGTTTGCTCATCGAAATTACAGGGACTCCTTTTGAGGGATCTTCCCTCTTGAATTTTGGTTCGCTAAGGGCTCGATATGGCGTCACCGACGTGATCGTGCCAAGGTTAGGAATTACTATGGCTTTAAGTACGGTTCCACGTACGCCTGACGTAGTTGTTGACAACAGTGAGTTCGAATTGAGACCGGGATGTGAATATCATCTTACAATAGATGGATCATTCAGATCTTATGCTTCGGCGGATTTTATCATTGGAAGCCGTACTGTTAACTATGAGTCTACTACAGGTTCATCTGTGACAGGTGCTTCTTCTGTTCCTAATGGAAACAATCAATTTTATAGTGAGAATGTAAGAGGACACTTCCGTTACGGGATTGCTTTTGGTGCTGGTGCAGAATACCACTTATCATCTAGGTTCTATATAGGAGCTGAAATCGGGTTGGAATTCTACAACGACAAGAAAAGCGAAATCCTAGTAGATGGTGAGCTGTATCAAAACAGTGTAACTGTAGGCAGAGGCGGAATCAATACCCGCAATGCTATTAGAGTTGGATTTAAATTATTTTAATATAATCAACGCACAAAATGAAAAACAAATTTACAAACAATTTTAGGCACGCCCTGAAAGCACTGATGCTAGTCATGATGACTGGTTTTTTTGCGTTCAGCGCGTTGGCCCAGGATATCAGTATTATTTCCTCGACTGGAGGAAATGTATATACTTACTCTAATTACGGAGTAAAATATCAAGCAACTGGTTTCCCTACTGGTGCGACATTTACATTGCATATAGATGTTAATGATAACACTTATCTGGATAGTGAAGATGAGATTCTGGCAGAAAGCACTTCTGCATCAGACTCAATCGGAGGAACAATCCCTGCTAAATATGTGGGTACGAATCATAAAATCTATATATCAGCAAATAATGGGGGTGATCCGCTTATTGATGATGATATAGTAGGTTATACTCTCGCCGGGGATGGAGCAGGTGATTTTTTCGCTTCATTAAATGGCGGTAATAGTTCTTTACTCTTTAATCAGTCTGGTCCTAGAAACGCTAGAACTGCGAAGCTAGACTTAGATGCTGATTTTGGTTATTTTGAAGTGAAGGTAGATGCTGACACGATCAGGTCAACCAATGCTATTGTATTTGAATATAGCATGGACGGAGGTCAGGTCTTCACTAATTTGGTGTCAACTGGCGGCTTAGCGTCGATTTTCGATACAACAGGATATTTCTATTATAAATTGCCTGCTGCGGCTCTTACAGATACTACTATCTTAAGAATCAGTCAAAACAATGCAGGTCTTATTCTTGGAGATTCACAAGCGTTTGCTGTTCCAGAATTTTGGATTGGCTTGGGTGATACCGATTTCATTTGGTATCGTCAAGGAGATGGAGTCTATGACGAAGAGGTAGCTAGTCCATTTATAAATTCACCTATGATTTCTAGAGTCATCGGAGCAGTGGCTGACACTGTAGGTGAATCTTTCAGTGCTAAATATGAAGCTTTTGGTTTCACTACTGGGGCTACTTTTTACCTCTTCACTGATAATACTAATATATTAGACGGAACTATATATGACATGGGTACTGCTACGTCGGATAGTCTTTCGGGTACTTTCCCTCTAAAAGATGCAGGCAGTTCAATTACAGCACGTATTGCAGGAGTATATGGAGATATCGAAACCCCATATCTTCAATTCGAAGGGTCTGAACTGGCTTTACTCGGCGGTACTTTTGCTCTTAACGAAAGTAGCTTTGGTGGTCAAGTAAATATGACTGGTACAAATACCCGACAAATCAGAACGAAGGCTGTAGATCTTTCGGATGCTGATGTGGCAAAATTGGAAATTCAGTTTTTGGGCTATCAAACTTTGCTTTATGCCAATCGTTTGTGGATCCAATATAGTCTTAACGGTACTAACTGGGTATCTATTGATTCTATTTACAATGAGAATCCTAATACTACGAAAACCTACGAAATACCTGAGGCTGCTAGAACTGCTAGCGTACAATTCAGAGTAAGACAAGCAAACACGAGTAGTACAGCAAATAACTATGGCTGGAGAGTAAGTGATATGAAGGTTAGATTGTTTGAGCAAGTTACTACAACCACTGTAACTACATATAATCTTAAAAATTGGGAATTAAAGCTCAATGCAGTAACTGACTCATTAGGAAATGCAATAAATAATGGAACTACTGTTCAAGCAGGTGATTCTATTACTTTCGAATTTCAGGCCAAAGGGTTTGATCCTGCTGATTCTGCTTTCGTAGTTACACTTTCTACGGGCGATGACAAGTATGAGTTGACTGACGTGAAGGTGACGAAAGAAGATGATTTGATCCATGTCGGAGGTTTTGTGCCGGTAGACTTGCTTTATAATCAGACAGTAAATGTTGATTTTGCGATGTATTATGCTTCTGCTGATGCACCTTCTGATGATTTTAGTTTTCACCTATGGTATCAGCCAAGTGATAATACTGATTTTGATAAAGATGATTTCACAGTAGCAGGTGGCGAGCCTGAAGGTATAGCCAATTATTCAAATGTGGATTTTGAAGCTGGCGGAGAGCGTTCATACACTACTCCTGCTTTCGAGATCACATCATTGGATGGTGTTTCAATGGAGTTTAAATTGACGAGATTAAACACTGTGAGAAGCTCATCCGGAACAGAAGTTGTTTTTGAATACTCTACAGATGGATCGTCATATACTGTCATCAAAACCTATAGTCTCAATGCTTTTGGAGATGACGGAGAGACATATAAGTTTACAGGTGATTCTTTACCAGCAGGTGTTGTAAATGCATCTACATCTTTCAGATGGAGGCAATTGAGCAACAGTGGTTCTGG
>JBLIFO010000012.1:0-33345 GCA_047633875.1 Marinoscillum sp.
AGAATCACTCTGCCAGATCAACGGTAACGATATCCCTTCAAATGATCCAATAGATCAGCTTTCAAGCAACTATTTCATTGCTCGCACCAACTATAAGATAGACTTGGCCTCTCTGGATTATCTCCTGAAAGCGGAACTTCAAAAGCGAAACATAGAGCAAGACTATGAATATGGAGTCTACGATTGCCAAACAGATCAAATGGTTTATGGAGACTTTGTTTCTTTTCAGGAAGTAATTGGGCAAGTCCAGCCTTTGGGCAAACTCCCAAAACTTGTGAACGATGAGTACTACTTTGGTATCTACTTCCCAGGAAAAACAATGGGATTGGTAAGTAATCTCGGACTCTGGCAGGTCACCTCGGTGCTTACATTGCTAATCATGATATTCTTTAGCTATGCTTTGTTCGTAATACTGAGACAAAGAAGACTCAGCGAAATTCAGCGTGATTTCATCAATAACATGACGCATGAGTTCAAAACGCCATTGGCCACTCTGCAAGTTTCCACAGAAGTGCTCAAAAAAGAAGCTACGAACGAACGACAAAGGCGATATGCCGAAATCATGGGGCAAGAGCTCTCACGTTTGGAAAAGCACGTGCATCAGTTATTAGAAACCTCGGTGGCAGATCAGCCAAGAAAACTTCTCAAACTAAATGCGTGGGAAAGTATAGCCGGATGCGTAAAGGATTTTGAAAATGTGAATGGCCAAGTAATCAAGACAGACATTGATGAGCTCTCTACTCAGATTCAATTTATTGGTCATCAATCACTGATGCAAACCATCCTTTTCAACCTGCTAGATAATGCTACAAAATATGGCACTGGTGCTGTATCTCTAAATGTGTCCGTCCTTAAAAGCAAACTTCATCTTAAGGTGAGCAATGAGGGCCCTGAGATACCTCAAAAGGATTTGAAGAAGATTTTCGATAAGTTTTACCGTGTGAATCAAGGTGATACACATGACGTAAAGGGATTCGGACTTGGTCTCTATCTTCTGAAAGAAGCTGCCGCCAAGATGAGGGGTACGGCAACAGCTTCATGTGCTGACGGTATCACCTCCTTTCATTTAATACTGCCTACAGCCAATGAATAAGCCTAAAATACTTTTGGTAGAGGATGATCCAAATCTCCTTTTTGTGATTGAGGATCACCTAACACTTGCTGGATTTGAGGTTTATAGTGCCCCCAATGGTCAGTACGGTTTACAGCGTTTTCAAAATGTGAAAGTAGATATATGCTTACTTGATGTGATGATGCCAAAAATGGATGGATTCACCTTGGCTCAGGAGATTAGAAAAAGAAATGAATTGGTCCCGATCATCTTTCTGACTGCTCGCTCTCTGGAGCCTGACAGGTTGAAAGGTTTTGAAATAGGCGGTGATGACTACATCGCAAAGCCATTTTCCATGGAGGAGCTAACATATAGAATAAAAGTATTTCTTCGCAGATCAGATAGTACACAGCCGATACCCAATAAAAGATCTATCCCATTTGGATTACTCAACTACGATGATACCAACCTCTGTGTAATCACACCAACAACCAAAATACAAATGACCCAAATGGAGGCAAGTCTATTGCAAATGCTCCTTAACAATAGAAATGAACTTGTAAAACGAGAGGAGATCCTAGTGAAGATTTGGGGAGAAAATGACTACTTCAAAGGTAGGAGCCTAGATGTTTTCATATCTAGGCTCCGTAAGTATATAAAAGAGGATGCCTCTCTAGAAATCAAAAATCATCACGGCCTGGGTTTCACCCTAATCGACAATGATTTTTCTGGTTAGTCTTTTTCCCTCCTGGGTTATTTCCAAAAGATAAATTCCTTCTTTCTGTTGTGTCAAATCAATCCTTTCAGAATACAGACCGCTGAATTTTTCAAAATATCTATTGAAAACTTCTTTACCATCTATATTATAAATTTTCACTGCAAGTTCTCCATCCGTTGGTGTTTTGAATTTCAGTCGGAAGTTTCCATCGGCAGTTGAGTTTGGGTAGTAGGAAAGATCTTCAAGGATGAGCTTTTCATTAGTTTTTACCTGACCCTTTTTGCCAAATTCTTCAACATCCTCGCTGATTTTGACTTTTTTGATGACAATCACTTCTATCCTCTTTGAGAAGGCGTCACCTTCTTCAGCTCGCTGCTGAAATCTCTTAACGATCTCCTCAACATCCTCATCGCTGAAATTAAAAGCCATCCCCTTGGGCCCTTCCAGCTGTTCCATCAATTCAGGCAGGCGATCCTCTAAGTCATCCAAACCTGAAAATTTGAAAGCCCCTGAATCGGCTAAAAACCTGAAGTTATTTGGTCCATTTCCCTCTTCATCAAGTTCAAAGAAGAAACTCTTTTTGCCCATTTCGTCTCTCATTAACTCGATTGACCTTCTGCCTTCTTCAGATGAAGAAAACCAAAATGAATGGTCCTCTCCCATAAATTCATCAAGCTCCTTATCTGCCCGCATATCGTCTTCCGAGTCGGAGCTCTTCTCAAATGTCTTCGACTCTCCGTCTACATCTTTAATGATTATCACTTTTACTTGCTCATTTTTTTCTTGTGCTACTGAATACAAACCCAGCAGTACCATGAATAAAAATCCCAGCATTGGTTTTGATAAAATTGGTCTCATGATCTTTTCCTTTTTTATGAATTGGTTATGACGAATGTACGTGGAGGCCAAGCACGCCACTGTTAATGGCCAGTTAAAGCATGTTAAAAAAGGTTAACAGGGAACCGCAAGGGCGTTTTTAGCGTAGATTTGACCTATGAAGCGATCAACTTTGCGGTGGGTAGTAATGCTAATGAGCTTGGCGCTCTTTGGGCTCATTGCCTTTCAGTGGTATTGGATCGATTCTGTCATTAGAGCAAATGAGGAAAGATTCAGAAAGGACGCAATAGAAGCCTTGCACTCTGTATCCGAAAAGCTCGAAAAACAAGAAGCTTTGTTCGCCTTCAACCAGTCGATATTTCGTGCTAACCCATTTGGACCTCCCAGTAATTTTAGGCTTCAAAGCAAACCTAGCGCTTCACAGAGAGTGACCATCAAAGACACCATCACCAATAGCGATCTTGGCTTCAATATTATCATTGACTATCAGTCTGAGAGCTCTTTCAACACCATAGAATGGTTCCAAAATGGATCTGCTCAGGAAGAATTGGCTGATGTGGAACTACAGCAAATAGAGGAGCAGATAGCTCGCGCAACCAAGAAATCCGAGATAGTCTTTCAGGTATTGGAAAACATGCTGACCCCAGAACGCTCCATTCTTGCACGATTCAACCCTAAGCAGCTGGATTCTTTACTTTCCAGTGAATTTGCAGAAAGAGGGATTGACATTCCTTACAATTATGCCGTCTTTTCACCCAGACGCAATCGCTTCGTTTTGGTGGACAATCGTACGCAGCAGACAGAGCTAATCCAGAGTGAACTCAAAACAAGTCTTTTCCCAAATGATCTCACAGGTGAGCAAAATTGGCTAATCGTCGATTTCCCTGATCAAGAGCAATTTCTGCTAAGAAAAATCTGGCTTACCATGGCAAGTTCAGGTTTATTGATACTGGTGATTATGGCTTCTTTCGGATATTCTATTCGCACAATTATTCGTCAGAAGAAGCTTTCCGAGATGAAAAACGACTTCATCAATAACATGACTCATGAACTAAAAACGCCTATTGCGACTATTTCGCTTGCGTGTGAAGCCCTCAACGACAAAGAAATTGTGCAATTGGATGGGATGAGGGAGCGCTATCTAGGCATGATCAATGCGGAAAATGGGAGACTTGGAGAGCAAGTAGAACGGGTGCTACAAATGGCCGCTCTGGATAGAAATGATATTGAGTTGAAGATGGAGCCACTTATTCTTAGGGATCTTGTAAACTTAGCAATAGAAAAATCCTCCTTGCAAATAGAATCAAAAAGCGGAAATATCAAGTTTATCGATCAGGCAACTGATGCGACACTTTCTGGCGACCGCACACATTTGGTCAATATCATTGTCAACCTGCTTGATAATGCAACCAAATACTCGAATGAAGCTCCTGATATCACCCTTAGGCTTTTTCATAAAGCTGAAAATGTAATTTTAACTGTGCAAGACAGAGGAATCGGCATGGCCCGTGAAGCCCAGCAACATATTTTTCAGAAATTTTATCGTGTGCCTACTGGCAACATTCATAATGTAAAAGGCTTCGGTCTTGGCCTTGCTTATGTCAAAAACATGGTGGACTTACATCATGGGACCATTACTGTAGAAAGTGAGGTTGGGAAAGGCAGCAAATTCATCATCAAACTACCCTATATCGATGGAACCCTATAGAATATTACTCGCTGAGGATGATACCAACCTTGGGCAGATTCTCAATGAATACCTCAACCTGAAGGGATTCCAAACTACACTTTGTAGAGATGGAGAAGAAGGAGCGCAAGTATTTAAGCCTAGCAAATTCGACTTGTGTATTCTGGATCTTATGATGCCTAAAAAAGACGGGTTTCAGCTGGCTTCTGAGATCAAAGAGATCGATCCGAATATCCCTATCATCTTTCTCACTGCCAAGTCTATGAAAGAAGATATGATCCAAGGCTTCAAAATAGGTGCTGATGATTACATCACCAAGCCATTCAGCATGGAGGTTTTGCTTTTGCGTATCAAAGCCGTCCTCAATAGAACAAATAAAAGCGCGCTAGATCGCGAACTTCCTGATGAGCTGGTGATGGGCAACATGCGCTACCAATCAAGCACCAACATGCTTGAAATTGCCGGCAATAAGATAAAATTGACGACTAAGGAAAACGAGCTACTCAAGTTGCTACTTGAAAATATCAACCAAACAGTCTCTCGGACGATTGCACTCAAAAAGATCTGGAAAGACGACTCCTACTTCAATGCAAGAAGTATGGATGTCTATATAGCCAAACTCAGAAAACACCTGAAAGATGAATCATCCATTCAGCTACTCACTGTTCATGGAGAAGGCTTCAAAATCGTCCAAATAAATTAATTGTCATCATGTATATTTGATCAGTTGGCTCAATTGAAAACGACGAAAGACAAACTTACATGATACTAGCACCATCCATTTCCGTAATAAAAGGAAGAACCACTCGACTCACCCAAGGAGACTACACCAACGAGAAAGTATATGACGTCAGCCCACTGGATGTGGCTGAGCAATTTGCCGATCATGGGATCTCACGAATTCATTTGGTGGATTTGGAAGGAGCAAAAAAGGGTTCTCCAGTGAATTACAACACATTGGAACTGATCTCCGGCCATACAGATCTTGAAATCAATTTTGCAGGGGGACTACATACTGACGGTGATATCATCAAATCATTCGAATATGGAGCAGAGAGCATTGCTGCCGCAACCATCGCCGCCTATAACAAGGAGCTTTTCGCCAATTGGATCATGTCTTATGGCAGGGAAAAAATTGCGCTAAGTGCGGACGTCCTAGATGGCTACATCAAAGTAGGTGGGTGGCAAAAAGAAACCAAGATCACGTTGGAAGATCATATTTCTTACTTCTACGAAAGAGGTTTGAAATACTTAAAAACGACCGATATCTCAAAAGAAGGAGCCCTTAATGGTCCGGCATTCGAACTTTATTCGCACCTATTGAAGCTGTTTCCTGGCCTTTGCATTTTCGCCAGTGGTGGTGTACGGCACATGGATGATATCCGTCAACTAAAGGACCTTGGGCTATATGGTGTAATCTTCGGAAAGGCCTTTTACGAAGGAAAAATCAATTTACAGGATATTGAGGAATTCGTTAAATAACGAGAATCAAAAGCCGTAATCTACATATTCACGACCTTCAGCATCTTCTGTATACTTCATTTTATAAATGAAATAGAATACGAAGTTGAACTTAGAAACAGAGTTGGCTTCCGTGGTGTCTTGCTTCACTGTTACGCCAGGTGAACTAATCCCCTCTTTCGGGGAATCACTTGATTTTTTAGCGTTCGGCTCAGAAAGCTCGGCAACACCCATCTTTTCTTTTTTGTCATCATCAATGACGCTGGCAAAAGATGAAATGCCACTTAAGATGAAAAAAGTAAGGAGCGATATGGTAAGTCTGGTTTTCAGAGTGGTGAAGTTAAGCGAAAAATACTAAACTGAAGAGATAGGGTTGTCATTAGACTAAACTTCGAAAGTTGTCGAATGTTTAATCTTCCCTCCGTTCTCCTATTTACACTTATGACAGTTCACTTTTAGCATCGAGACTAAGACGATACATCGGCAAGCTTTCAGGGTGTTCTGTTCTTAGGAATTCTATCAATTTTTCCCTAACACTACACCTTAGATCGAATGTAGTCGGGCTTGTTTTGGATGACATAAGCGCACGCACTTTGATAGTAAACTCCTGAGTTTCTACAATCTGAAGTGCCTGCACTTGTCTATCCCAAAGCGGTTCATTTTCCAGAATTTCTGCAAGTTTTATTCTGAGTTTTTCAATAGGCGTCCGATAGTCAAGATATAAAAACACGGCACCAATTAACTCCCCTTTGTTGCGCGTCCAATTTTGAAATGGCTTTTCTACAAAATAGGTAATTGGCAATACCAACCTCCTCCAATCCCATAGACGCACCACCACATAGGTCAAATTGATTTCTTCGATCCAACCCCACTCATTTTCCACCAATACCGCATCATCAATTTTTATGGGTTGAGTAAAGGCTATTTGGATACCTGCAAGGAAGTTTCCAATGGATTTTTGTGCAGCAAAGCCCAAAATAATACTGGCTACACCCGCTGATGTGAGAAGCGTCTGTCCATATTTTCGTCCATCTTCAAAACTGAGAAGTAAAATCGCCAAAGCAAGTAGTACCAAAGCGATAATGACTACCTTTTTCAAGAAGTTGAGCTGGGTAATCACCTTGCGCTCTTTTCTATTGTCTTCTTTGTCGATGTTATAGCGCTCAAGGAAAATGTCTTCTAATGCGTAGACCAATCGTATGAGCAGAAACGTGCTTGTAATGATCAATAAAATGGTAAAGGTCTTGGTAATCGCTGGCAGCCAAGCACTCTCACCAGAATAGCTAAGTGCAATAAGTATCGTAAGAATAGGCAAGAAGATATTAAAGGTTTTTTTACACCGATTTCGCAATATCAAAAGGTCACTCGATTTAGATCTTCTGGTTGCCAAAGAAAGGCTTAGAGAAACTACCCAGTTGATAAGTAAACCAGCGAAAAGCCCAATAAGGATTTCAATGATGGGATATGGCAAGTTTGCCAGATGGGTTATCCATTCTTTAATCATACTTTAAAGTTAACAAGGGAAAATTAAGGGATGGCTTTGGGGTCTTAAAACAAAAAGAATATAGGAAGAAAGCTTGTCTGGGTTGCTTAAACGCATGACAGAGCCAAGGTCAATGAGTTATTCTTCATCAAAGAAATCGTTATCTAACTCTTTCACTTCAAATGTGTTTTTGACCTGAATGCCAACATTATAAGCATACATTAGGTCGACTAATTTCTTGCCATCAATTAAAATTATTGTGTGATGAGCATCATGTGCTTTTTTTATTGCTCCAGCATCAAATACTGTCGTTGTAACAAATACACCCTTTTGAGTGTCTCCACTCATCGCGCCAATAAAATTTCGAATATCTTTTTCTCGAACTTTATTGTCTCCATACCGCTTTGCTTGAATATATATCTTGTCAAGACCCAACTTATCTTCATTGATTATTCCATCAATCCCTCCGTCACCTGTTTTTGATGTTTCAACAAAATCTCCATAGCCCATCTTTTTCAAAAGTTTGAGAATCACTTTTTCGAAATAGAAGGGATCAATTTGTTTTAACTTTTCAAGTAGTTCATCTTTAACCTGTATGTCAATCAAATTAAATCCTTCATCTATTAAGTCCTCAGGCGATGCGTTCTGCATTCTGGAAGGAGTGCTGTTATTTTTAGGATTCTCCTCGCTGTAAAACTCCAAGAAGTTTTCAGAGCTTTCAACTTGATCCAGTGTCAGTTTAGAGGAATTGCTCTTTTGACCTTTTTCTGTGATTTTAACCAGACCTCTTTTTGGAAATTCAATGTATCCTCCTTTTTTGAGATAGGACTTACCCCATGCAATTCTGTTTATTATCAGGAGATCACCGCTTTTTGTCTTCTGTTCCAATTGTGTCTCGGATAGGTCTGAATAAAATTGATCGATAACCTTTTGATACATTTCCCTTGCATGGAGCGTTTCTCCTACTTCTAGTACTTTCAGTGTTGGGATAAAAGTTTCATGAAATTTAGGAATGTCCATAGTTCTAATAATTTGGCATATCAAGGGAAAATTTACTCTGAAGCTAACTCGAATTTAATTTATAGACAATGTAATTGCCGTTAAGATGAGCTGAGATGCCAGAAACAAGTAAATCTTTAGGCCTACAAACAAAAAATCCAGACAAGGCAAAGCCTGTCTGGACTAAAAATAATTCCACATTTTTTGGGTGGAAGATCGGGCTCGAACCGACGACCCTCGGTACCACAAACCGATGCTCTAACCAACTGAGCTACAACCACCATGTAAAAGGAGTGCAAACTTAATTGCATTCCATGAAATTAAAAAAATTATGCTCGGTCAAAAATTAACCTACTTCCATTTTGCGATTCATCAAACTCACCATGAGCATATGCTCTATGTCCAGACACCCACACTTGCTCTACGCTAGATTTGAACTTATGCCCTTCAAATGGAGACCAGCCGCATTTTGACAATACATTTTGTCGATTGACTGTCCAAGGTTTATCTAAATCCACCAGCACTAGATCCGCAAAATAACCTTCTCTTAAGTAACCTCTTTTTTCGATTTCAAAGCAAATAGCTGGCGCGTGGCAAGCTTTTTCTACAATTCGCTCAAGACTAATCTTTCCTTGGTGATAGAAATCCAGCAAAGCAACCAGCGAATGCTGTACCAACGGGCCTCCCGAAGGAGCTTTGGCATACAAGCTTTCTTTCTCCTCAATAGTATGTGGCGCATGATCGGTCGCTATCACGTCGATCCTATCATCAAGTAATGCTTTCCAAATCTGATCTCGGTCAGAGGCCTGCTTTACGGCAGGGTTCCACTTGATCAAAGCGCCCTTCTCCTTATAATCTTCCTGAGAAAACCACAAATGATGAATACAAGCTTCGGAGGTAATTCTTTTCTGACCAAGCGGAAGATTATTCTCAAAAAGATGAGTCTCTTTCCCCGTGGAAATATGCAGAATATGTAATCGCGTATTGTGTTTTTTGGCAAGAGCCACGGCCATGGAAGAGGAAAGATAGCATGCCTCCTCGCTTCGAATTATGGGATGCATCTCGAATGGTATGGCATCACCATATTTGGCTACAGCTTCTGCCATATTGCGACGAACAGTTGGCTCATCTTCACAATGCGTAGCAATCAAGATAGGAGCGTTTGCATACATCTGCTCTAATACTTGCTCATTGTCTACTAACATATTGCCAGTAGAGGACCCCATAAATATTTTGATACCACAGACATTTTTGGGATTGGTTTTGATGACCTCTTCCAAGTTGTCATTGGTAGCTCCCATGAAAAATGAATAATTCGCCAAAGAACGTTTACGCCCGATTTCATATTTGGCTTCTAGCAATTCTTGGGTGACTGTCTGAGGCACCACATTAGGCATTTCCATATAAGAAGTCACTCCACCAGCTACCGCTGCTTTTGCTTCGGTATAGATTTCTGCCTTATGGGTAAGACCTGGCTCTCGAAAATGTACTTGATCGTCAATAAGTCCAGGAATTAAATATTTGCCATCCGCTGCTATCTCCACATAATTCCCCTCTACGCTGATGTTTGCGCCTATCTTTTCTATCATTTGGTCGACTATCAATAAGTCCAACTCCTTGATTTGACCTTCATTGACCAATCTTGCTCCTCTTATTATTGTTTTTTTCATCAGCCTATTTATCGGTTTATAGTTGACTATTTCAACTTCACTCGGTCTTCTCTGTTTGCAAGCTCCCAAGCAGTATGGAATACAAGCAAAGCTCGCTTTCTCATGTGATCAAATTCTATTTTCTCTATGGTGTCCGTTGATTTATGATAGTCAGCGTGAGTTCCATTGAAGTAAAAAATGATCGGCACCCCCTTCTCAGCAAAATTGTAATGATCTGATCGGAAATAATACCTGTTCGGGTCTTTCTCATCATTGTAGGTATAGTCCAAATCAAGATTGACATAAGTCTGGTTTATCTTTTCAGAAATATCCTGGAGCTCCTGAGACAGTCTATCCGCACCAATTACATAAATATAGTCTGCCTTTTCCTCATGACTAGGATCTGTTCTTCCTACCATATCCACGTTTAGATTCGTCACTGTATTTGCCATTGGGAAAATTGGGTTAAGGGTATAATATTCACTACCAAGCAGTCCCTTTTCTTCACCTGAAACTAATAAAAACAAAATGCTCCTTTTAGGTTTTATGCCAGCCTTAGCGGCCTCAGAAAACGCCTGAGCAATTTCCAAAACAGTACTCGTTCCAGAACCATCATCATCAGCTCCGTTGTTAATGTCACCATTTGCTTCTATACCTATGTGATCATAATGTGCAGAAATAACCAAAACCTCCTCAGGCTTTTCTGTTCCTTCTATGAATCCAAGTACATTTTCAGCATTGATCACTTCCAGTTGCATTTTGGCATTCAGGAGCACCTTCGCACTCTTTTCTGTTTCGGAAAGCACAAGGCTATCATATGGCTCTCCAAAGATCCATGACAAAAGTTCTGGTGTACCGAAGATGATTTTATTGGTACTATTGATTGTATCAAGCGATAATTTGGTAGTCTTCATCCGTTTACCATAAATAGACATCAACATTCCAAAACGGCTTTCATCCTCGACAATCATCATTATCCCTTCAGTGTTCAATTCTTTAAGCTGTGGTAAAAGTGTGCTTACACTGCCTTCTTTCGATCGTATAGCGACAAATTTTCCTTCGACATCCATCGCCTTCAGATCATCAATGGACTTATTTCCTAAAAAAATTATTTCTACTTCCTCTTCGCCTTCTGTGGCTTGACGCGAATAGTATAGATAATCTTCGAAGTTGACCTTTACTTCTTCTCCCTTTTTGAAATAGCCCTCACGAATAATTGAACTTTGAAGCGGATAATTCTGAATATAAGATTTTCCGTTTTCTGTAGGCACCACAGGCACCAAGCCAAAAGATTTAAACTGCTCTTTTAGATATTGCGCTGCAATTTTTTGCCCTCGCTTTCCAGTCTCACGACCTTCAAGGCTATCAGCTGCTAATACTGACAAGCGAGATTTTAAATCAGCCTCAGTGATGGTCTTTGCATACTTAAGGGCTTTCTTGTCTTGAGCACAGGCATTTGCCAAAGAAAATACAAGGAAAAGTAATGATAGGAGTTGTTTCATGAAGAAGGAACTAGCAGTAGCATAATAAAGTTGCCAAAGGTACTTACTGAACAATCTCAATCAACAAAATGTACGATTCATTATACATTTGCACCTTGAAAAATAAACCATCTTCTTTCCACCGAATATGACGATTGACCTTAACCAACGTGTAGCATTTCATACACGTCACAACGGCCCATCTAGTGATGAGCAAGCACAAATGCTGGCGGCATTAGGGGCGGATTCGCTTGATTCCCTCATAGGACAAACTATCCCTGCGAAGATTAGATTAGGCAAACCACTTAATCTACCTGCGCCTTTCAACGAATTCGAATATCTAAAGAAATTAAAAGCGACAGCTTCAAAAAATCAGGTGTTCAGGTCATTTATTGGCCAAGGGTATTACAACTGTGTAGTGCCTACCGTGATTCAAAGAAATATTTTGGAAAATCCGGGATGGTACACGGCATACACGCCTTATCAAGCGGAGATCGCACAGGGAAGATTAGAAGCTTTGATCAATTTTCAAACCCTAATCACTGACCTTACCGGAATGGAGATTGCCAATGCTTCACTATTGGATGAAGGTACTGCGGCGGCTGAGGCTGTGGCTATGCTCTTCGCTACTCGTAGCAAGGCGAAAAAAGGTGCAAACAAATTCCTTGTTGATGAACGTGTATTCCCACAAACCCTTGAAATACTAAAGACAAGATCAAAGCCTATTGGGATTAATTTGGTCATCACTGATGTGACTACCTACGATCTTACAGATGCATCTGTAGTAGGTATGTTCTTCCAATATCCTGATAATTTGGGTGCAGCAGTCGATCATTCTAGTTTGGTGGCTTCCGCAAAAGAAAATGACGTGACAGTAGCAGTGGCTACTGATTTACTGAGCCTTTGCTTGCTCACTCCTCCAGGAGAATGGGGAGCAGACGTTGTTGTGGGGACTTCTCAAAGATTCGGTGTGCCAATGGGCTTTGGTGGGCCACATGCAGCCTTCTTCGCTACCAAAGAAGATTTCAAAAGACATATACCAGGTAGGATCATCGGAGTTTCCAAAGACCAAGAAGGACATCCCGCGTACAGAATGGCACTTCAGACGCGTGAACAGCACATCAAACGCGAGCGAGCTACTTCCAACATCTGCACAGCACAAGTACTGCTTTCGGTAATGGCATCTATGTATGGCGTCTATCATGGACCAAAAGGTCTGAAAGACATTGCCAGCCGAACACATGGTTTGGCGAAAGCCACAGGTCAAGCACTTTCTGAAATAGGGCTGATCAATAAAAATGCTGACTTCTTCGATACGGTAAATATCTCGCTTGACGAGGCACAAATTGCCCGTCTAAAAGAAGGAGCGGTCAATAGACAAATGAACTTCAGATATTTGGCAGGTTCGGTTTTAGTGTCTTTTGACGAAACACACTCACCAGCAGATGCTCAAGAGGTTGTGGACACCTTTGCAGCGGCATTGGGTAAACCATATCCTACGGTATCAACTAGTATAGCTATTTCCTTCCCTGCTGCTCTTGCGAGAAAATCAGACTTCATGACGCATGAAGTTTTCAACAGCTTCCAAAGTGAGCACGAGATGCTTCGCTATATGAAGCGTTTGGAAAACAAAGATTTGTCTTTGGTACACTCGATGATTTCATTAGGTTCTTGCACAATGAAGCTCAACGCCACCACGGAGATGATCCCAGTGACTTGGCCAGAGTTTGGAAACATGCACCCTTTTGCTCCGAAAGAACAAACTAAGGGCTATATAGAAATGATTGGTGAACTACATGATTGGTTAGCTGAGATCACAGGTTTTGCTGCCGTTTCTTTCCAGCCAAACTCAGGTGCTCAAGGTGAATATGCTGGCTTGATGGTCATCAGGGCATTTCATCAGGCACATCACAACCATGACAGAACGATTGTACTTATCCCTTCTTCTGCTCACGGTACCAATCCTGCTAGTGCAGTTATGGCAGGTATGGAAGTGGTTATAGTGAGTTGTGACGAACTAGGAAATATCGATATAGAAGACCTTAAAGAAAAAGTTGTTCAACACAGCCATAACCTTGGTGCATTGATGGTGACTTATCCTTCTACTCATGGGGTATTTGAGGAAAGCATCATTGAAATCTGCGAACTGATCCATGAGCATGGTGGACAAGTATATATGGACGGTGCAAATATGAATGCTCAAGTTGGGCTGACCTCTCCAGCGATGATTGGATCGGATGTTTGCCATCTCAACCTTCACAAAACTTTCTGTATCCCTCACGGTGGTGGTGGACCTGGCATGGGTCCTATCGGAGTTGCGGCGCATTTGGCGCCTTTCCTCCCTGGCACGAGCAACGAGGGTGTGGATGATGTGAATGTATCAAGTGCACCTTTCGGTAGCGCAAGTATTCTTCCAATATCTCATGCTTACATTGCAATGATGGGTGCAGATGGATTGAAAGCTGCTACACAAATAGCGATATTAAATGCAAACTATATCGGAAAAAGACTGCAAGGTCATTATCCCGCTCTGTATGCCAATGAAAAAGGTAGAAATGCACACGAGCTCATCATCGACTGTAGAGATTTCAAAAAATATGGAGTAGAAGTAGAAGATATTGCGAAGCGATTGATGGACTATGGCTACCACGCTCCTACAGTTTCGTTCCCTGTAGCTGGTACCATGATGATCGAGCCTACGGAGAGTGAAACCAAAGTGGAGATCGACAGATTCTGTGATGTGATGATATCTATCCGTCAGGAGATAGAAGAAGTGATCTCTGGTGTGGCAGACAAAGACAACAATGTCTTGAAAAATGCACCTCATACACAAAGAGTTGCCTTGGCGGAAAAATGGGAGCTTCCTTACTCACGTGAAAAGGCAGTCTTTCCATTGCCTGCGCTTCGATTCCAAAAATTCTGGCCTTCGGTTAGCCGTATAGACAGTGCCTATGGCGATAGAAACCTAATGTGTAGCTGTGTGCCAGTAGCAGAATATGCAGAGGCTATTGCGGAGTAGGTTTTAGTTTTTAACTTATAGATAAAATGGCGCGCCCCCTATGGGGCGCCCGCCTTTTTTTGGTTTAGTTTGTAGACCTGACAGGCCTGCGCAGCCCGGATTCTAAATCCTGTCAGGTCTATGCGACTAGGTTGCAATTACTTAGTTTCTGGTGTCCCCTTTCCAAAAGTTTGAAACTTCCACAACCCTACTGACAAATATCCACGAGAAAAGCTCCTTGCACATAATTGTCATCATCGAAAGTGGCATTGATGTAGCCCAATGCTTGACGGCTATCTATGGCAGCTATCTGGATGAAGCCTCCAGAAGCAGTAAATCGCTGAGCGCCAGCGGCGGTATTGAAAATGATCTCTGGGCCATTGAAATTCCCAAGGTTAAATGTTCCTCTTTCTGCTGTGACTTGAAAAGTTAGATGTGCATCTCCTGAAAGTCGTATGGCGCACGGTTCTTGAACACCTTTGGCCACCATGATACCACTGAGATAGTTGGTAATTACATTGAAGCGTGCATTCCCCGAAGCATACTCCCAGTCTTCTCCACCGATTTTGCCTTTCAAAGGATCTTTTTCTGTATCGAATTGATCAATGGAAGACTCGCAACTGACTATGGCTGAGAGCAAGCAAATAAAAATAAAGAGGGTCTTACTTTTCATAATTGAATAGAATACGCAATGGTATGGTCTTTTCTTTCACCTACAGGGAAAGATCGCTCTGTAAAATTAATCTGTCCTACTCTATCCATGGTAATCACCGTAGTGCAACGAGTCCCATAGTTTTCCATTCGGATACACATGGGTGAAAGTCCCTTTTCCAAATCAAAGGGAACTCCTGTATCTGGTAACTGTGCATCTTGTGCCAATGTATCATCTTCCATCATTTTGATTAACTCTGAGGTCGTCCAATCATTGTGGATGATATTCGAAAATTTCTCTTTTGCTCGCTTCACTTTCGGCCAAGGTGTATCTAGAAGCGCATTGCTCAACCCATAGATTCCTGGCTGGATGGCCTTTATTATATTTTCATAATTGCTGTAATGCAATAGCTCCTTTTGATCGCCAATCAACGCATTGAAACCATTGTAATCTGAAGCTTTCGAATCTATTCCTTCCAAATAAGCCATTGGTGAGATCTCTTGAGTGAGAAAGTTTGTAGGGATTTCTCCTCGTGATGTAGCGTCCTTTTTGATGTTTTTGAGATCGCGGTAATTGGTCACTGCAGCAAACTTCCCTTTGGTATTCACAGCCATCCATGAGCCCCCAGCTTCAAGATCTCGACCACCAAGAATCTCTGGTTGATCCTCCCAATAACCCAAAGGAGCCGTAGGGCGATGGTAAAACTCATCCCGATTGGCGGCAAGTATCAATTTATATTTTGGATGTACATCCCAAGCGAAAACGATGAGGCACATATATTTGAGCGAATTTTAATGATGCAGAAAATCCTTGGTGTATTAAAAGAATACCAAAGTAAGCACTTTGAGCTAAGACTATATCTCACCATCGGTCTGTTTCTAATCATCTGCTTCATTTTCAATTATTCCTTGGACTTTGAAGACTCCTTTGTCGATGCACAATTTGGCAGTCCATGGCATTGGGTCAAGATGTTTTTCTGGATGATGTTTCCCTTTCTCAGTGTCAGTCTGATCCTTCAAGTATTCGGAAAAACCGCAAAACTAGATCGTGGATTTTTGATCAAACTGATCATCGCATTTGCAATTTTGGCTACTGACAGGACTTTCAATGCACACCTAGTCCTCCTAGATAGTTTGCCCTACATGGAAAATAGGTATTTCTCCAAATCACTGAACTGGAGTTCGAGCCTCCTTTTTAATGTACTACCCCTAATAATGGTATATGCCATTTTCGAATCAGAACGACCAAGACAATGGTATGGACTCAAACTGATTAAGTTCGACTTGACGCCCTATTTCATACTTCTGGGTTTTGCCGTTTTGCTAATTGGAATTGGTTCTTTTGAAGCGGACTTACAGGCTTACTATCCAAGATATCAATTTACCATGGGAGATAAGCTTGCCGCTAAATATGAATTTCCGGAATGGGTATCTGTTCTATTCTATGAGGTCTGCTATGGAAGCGATTTTGTGGCCGTGGAAGTTTTCTTTCGTGGGTTTCTGATCTACGGTTTTGCCAAATGGCTTGGTGGATATGCCGTCTTACCGATGGTGGCTACCTATGCTTTTCTCCATTTTGGGAAACCATTAGCAGAGGCTGCAAGCTCTGTTTTTGGTGGTTATATTTTGGGGATCCTCTCTTACAATTCACGAAATGTCTGGGGAGGAATCATCATTCACATGGGTGTTGCTTGGGCGATGGAGCTCTTCGGCTATCTACACCAATTGATTTAACCCTTATTCCTCAATTAAATAATGTTGAGGAATTCTGACTATTTGAAAATACTGATTTTCAAATGTCAGGGTTAACTTTGACACAATGGAATTAACTGGAATCGTATTACTCGTGGTTGGGATATTGGCTGGGGCTTTGATCGGCTTTTTGTTCGCTAGACTTTCGTCTAAAAACCAATCGGATGAAGCTCCTCATCTAAAGATGGAGCTTGAGATGGAAGCTAAGCGAAGTGCTAACCTTACGGAAAATCTTGATACACTCAACGAGCAAATAAAGTCCGAGCGAGAGCGACTCATGCAGCTCAACAGCGATCACTCCAGCCTCAAAGCGAATTATCAAAACCTACAGCAAAAACTCGCTGAACAAAAGGCAGAGGTCAATGAGCTTCAGGAAAAATTCCGGATAGAGTTTAAAAACCTCGCCAACGAAATCCTAGAGGAGAAAAGCAAAAAATTCACCGATCAGAATAAAATCAACATCGGTCAGATACTAGATCCACTCAAAGAGAAAATTGAGAGTTTTGAAAAGAAAGTAGAGCAAAGCAGCAAAGAGTCGCTTACACAAAATACTGCCCTCAAAACGCAGCTAGACCATCTCAAAGAACTGAATCAGCAAATCACAAAAGAAGCGGAAAGTCTCACCCGTGCACTAAAAGGTGAATCTAAAACCCAAGGAAATTGGGGAGAAATGCAGTTAGAAAATATCCTTGAGAAAGTCGGTCTTCAAAAGGATGTCCATTATTTCAAAGAGAAAAACTTCAAATCAGAGGATGGCAACAATCAGCGACTGGATTACATCATCAAACTACCGGACGATAAAAGCCTTGTACTGGACTCAAAAGTGTCTCTGACTGCTTATAGCAACTATTACGACACAGAAGATGACGCCACCAGAGCCAAATATTTGAAACAACATCTTGACAGTATCTATGGTCATATCAAGCTTCTAGGGGATAAGAACTACCAGAATCTATATGAGATTCAGCAGCCAGATTTCGTCTTAATGTTTGTTGCCAATGAACCAGCACTTACCCTGGCATTGAAAGAAGACCATGACCTATATGAGAAGGCCTTGGATAAAAATATCGTTTTGGTCTCTACAAGTACTTTACTTGCCACATTGAGAACGGTTTCTTATATATGGAAACAAGATCTACAGAACAAAAATGCAGTAGAAATCGCCCGTCAGGCTGGGGCTCTTTATGATAAATTTGAAGGGTTTACCCAGGATCTTCTGAAAGTAGGAGGCAACCTTAAACAAACTAAGGATAACTACGATCTGGCTATGAATAAGCTTACAGAGGGAACTGGAAACCTCGTGAGACGAACCGAAATTTTGAGGGAATTGGGGGCTAAAGCTTCAAAGCAAATCGATCAACGTTTAATTGATCGATCGCAATCCTAATTTTTATCTACTGAGTTTGGTTTTTGAATATCAAACTTGCTATCCTCAGTGGCTTAAATTCGCATTCGCGATATAAGTCCTATTCAAAAAAGAAATCATTTCATCATAGCGCGAGATACAACTAGAACCATCTTGACATTTAGCTTTGTTAAGTTCCAAACGTACTAGAATTCGCTGAGCTACATTAATTTCTTCTTGAGTGTTAGGATCGTACATCGTCTTTTGCTTTTATGGTATAATGTTAATCTACTTTATACTCAGAAGAGCCCCCAATAACTCTTCGCGAAGGAGTTAAATTGTGTCTTGGAGGGGAATTATTGCATCTTTTGTAGAAACTCCTTCGCAAAGTAGGTAAGTATCATATCTGCTCCCGCCCGCTTGATTGACATCAAAGATTCATCACGAGCAGCATCCGCATTGATCCATCCCTTGAGTCCGGCAGCTTTAATCATGGCATATTCCCCTGAAACATTGTATGCGGCTATCGGAATATCAAAATTTGATTTTAGATCAGAAATAATATCCAAATAAGCCAGAGCAGGCTTGACCATTAGTACATCCGCTCCTTCTATATAATCTAACTCAGCCTCAACTAAAGCTTCTTTTCTGTTTGCAGGATTCATCTGGTAGGTCTTTTTATCACCAAATTTTGGAGCGGAATCCAATGCATCTCTAAATGGACCATAGAAGGCACTGGCATATTTCGCAGTGTAAGACATAATACCCACATGCTGATAGCCAGCTTCATCCAACACACTCCTGAGATAGCCAACTCGTCCATCCATCATATCCGACGGACCGATCATGTCAATACCTGTTGCAGCTTGCGCCAGCGTCATTTTCCCGAGGATTTCTAATGTCTCGTCATTCAAAATCTTTCCATCCTCTACCAGTCCATCATGCCCATCCGAGCTGTACGGGTCCATGGCTACATCCGTGATGATGAGTGCCTCTGGAAATTCCTTTTTGATGGTGGAGAGTGCAGTGAGATAGAAAAAATTCGGGTCATAGCTTTTAGAGGCATGTTTGTCCTTGTGGCGCTCTTCTACTACTGGAAAAACATCAAAGCCTTTAATTCCGAGTTTGAGACATACTTCTATTTCCTTCAGCATCAAATCAAGTGTATAGCGATAGATTCCAGGCATAGAATCTACCTCTGTTTTGGCATTGGTTCCTTCCAAAAGAAATAGCGGGAAAATCAGATCATCCCCTGTTACCAATGTCTCTTGTGTAAGTGATCTTATAGCACTATTGGCTCTATTTCTTCTTGGTCTTCGTTCCATCGTGGCAAATTTAGGCAAGTGATGCCTATCCCTCCACATACTCCAGCAAATCTCCCGGTTGGCAATCCAAAGCTTTGCAAATGGCCTCCAAAGTGGTGAACCGCATTGCTTTGGCTTTACCAGTCTTTAATATGGACAAGTTGGCTTCAGTAATCCCGAGCTGCTCAGCAAGATCTTTTGATCTCACTTTGCGCTTAGCCATCATTACATCTAGGTTTACAAGTATTGGCATCAGATCGTCAATTGGTTTTCCTCCGCAATGTTTTTGCCTTGTTCAAAGGCAGACCCCAAGCTATAAATTAGGAGCCCAAGAAGAAAAACAGTCCAGCCGAGTTCGTTATCATAGTCCGGGCTAAGCCCTTCAAAATCATAAGAAATGGATAACCAAATGCTCATGCTCGTAAGAATAAGCCATTCTACAATTGGTGCGAGCATGACTAGCCTACCTATTGACTTGAGTCGGCGGATGTTGGCATCATTGAAAGCCTGCCCAAGTCGGATATCGCTGATGATACGGTGCATGTATCCAGATATTAATAGAAAAAACCCAACCGTACTCAAGATCGCCAAAATCAGACCGAGCCTCCATGGAGTTGTGAGAGGGGTTTTTATATCTATTTTGCCATTTGACAGCAGCAATCCAGGAGCACCATTTCTAGATGTGACTAATTCAGAATAATTGTTTTGAATCCCAATTTTCGATTCGCCACTTTTCTTAACGACTTTCAAATATGGGTTAGAAATATATACTGGATTGTCAGTTGGAATAAAACCCACAATGCCAACACCAATGAGTGCGCCGAGTATCATGGTAATTTGAACAACCCTGATTAAACCGAGCGTATGTTTAAGGCGATAGGTTCTTTTTATCTTTATCATGATTATTAATATTTAACTATTATTTATTGTTTTACAATAATATATAATCTTTTATTAATAATCTAATCGAAGGACACTTTCATGATTTTACCATCTGTACCAGTGGCTAGACCCCATCCGCTTTCATGCATTTCTATCGCCCAATAATTCCCCGTATCTAGCTGAATAAAAGATTTGCCTTGATCTATGGTGTAGTCAATTCCATTTGGCCCACAGGCAAAAAGCCAAGCCTTTCCATCGACCACAATTAGATCGCTTCCATAAAATGCCCCTTTGGTGATTGGCTGAGAAGCAAGCGTCCAAGTAGTACCACCATCTTTCGTGAATGCCACATTATCCGTATAGGCATCTGTGATTGCCAAGTCACCACCGACTATTGATCCAAACTGCGCATCCAACATTCTAATAGAAGTGATGCCAGCAGCCGTTCCTTTAATTATAGGCGTTTCGGCAACTTCCCAAGTATTTCCAAAATCCTTGGTTGACGAGACACGCGCATTTTCACCAGCACCAGTCGCAATCCAAGCCAGACCTCCATCCAAAACAGTGATACAAGTTCCACTCGCTGCGAATCCTCCTTCTCCCTGACCTGCTGGAGGTAATGTGGCAGAATCCACACGCTTCCATTCCATTCCTCCATTGTCTGTGGATAAGATGAAAAGCTCCCCGCCAAAACTATCTCCGAAAGCCAAGCCTCGCTTTTCGTCCCAAAAAGCAATGCTATTAAGGAAGCCTTCAGCATGTGGCATCACATACTGCTGCGTAAATCCAGAGTCGATATGATATTTGAAAATCCTAGAAAGATGCCCTGAGCCAGCACTCATTAATATCACTTCATCAGCACTCAGCGCATGGAGATCACGAAATTGTAAAGTATCGGCAATTTCGTATTTAAAGTCTTGCCAAGAAGCTCCCCCATCAATGGTCCGTAGAAAAGTAGCATTATGACCGCTCACCCATGCTGTTTGATCATCAAGGATACTGATGGCTTGCAGTAAAGCTGTTGTTCCAGAGCTCAATGTTTCCGTTCTGATGGCCGGAGCTTTCGACTCACAACCTATGAGAAGAGCAATAGCTAAAATAGAAAGTGAGATAGTGCTCATGGTTAACTAGAGTGTGATTGAACAAACACACCCAAGTTAGCCATGGCTGCTAGATTTCTAGCGTTTGTCGTGATAATTGGTCTTGCCTGTAAAGGCCCCTTTGAGTGATCGACCATCGTACATTTTCAAATCAAAATAAAGTCTGTGGACTCCAGTGTTGCTTATGCTGAGACGAATAGTCCCTTCTTCTGCAAAGATTGGTGAGTTGCCTGATGATCTAAAATTGCAACGGCGAAACACATATTGGCCGGGAACGTCGCTTAAGTTTCGATCGCCTAAAGCTAAAAACTTGCCATCGATGAAAGACTCTGTGCCCGGTGAGAAAAATTCGATAAACAAAAAGCAATCTGCAGCACTTTCACTGAGCTCATAATACAACTGACCTAGATTGTTTCTCCTCTCTAAAAAGAATACCGCTTCACCGACCATGGAATAATCTATGTTGTAGTGCTCACCAGAATGCGGTCCATAGTCTTCTCGGAGTATGTCCGACAGATGAAAGGTCGTATTGGCATAGGTAATTTGAGATACGTCCTCTTCATACTCATTGCAAGCATTTAAAATGATTACGAGAAGTATAAAAAGAGGAAGTAGCTTTTGGGTCATATCTTCATAAAAACAATGTGAATGAAGATACTTATTCGTGATTATAATTTTCCAGATTTTACCAACTCGTCAGCTTTGTGAAGTAGCAGTATTTCTAATATGAGCACAGGTGCGATAAGCAGAATACCGAAAAATGAGAAAATTAAAGTGAGATAACATATCCCAATAGTCACTTCCAGGATACCCGCTGCCTTTGCTATTTCCCCCATCCCGTCTTGTAGTTTGAGTAGGCCCATGCCGAACACTAACCCTGCTGCGCCAAGAATAAGAAGGAAGGTGAGATCAAAAATATTCTTGACAGTTTCTGATTCTGGAAACCCATACATAATAACTATATCGCCTAGGTACATGATGGTGACAGCAGCTATATAGAAATAAGTCCCTTGCTTCAGTCGAGAATTTTCAAAAAGTATACCGAGCGAAATAAAGCCTCTATTGAAAATAAAGAAAGAGGCAATGATCATCAGCTTTATCGAAGTGAGTACGAGCTTATTTTCTGTGGTATATGGCTCACTAATAGTAAACTCGCTGGCTATCTCTACTGCGAATAAAACAAAGAAGATCATCCCGGCAATCCATGCGGAGCTGAGTGATTTTTTAATATGGTCTGTAGGAACATTGATACTGAGCATTTTCAATATTGGATTAGAAGTAAAACGATTGTTATCCTCCTTTTCTTGATTCATCATCTTCCATCTTTCCAGATCATAATCCAGTGCTGCCAGTAGGATTTTGATGGTGATAAAGCGAGGTGTTACCTCACCCGACTCTATACGCTGAATGGTACGCACACTTACATGGCATTGCTCGACTAGCTCTTCTTGCGTCCAGCCTTTTTCTTTGCGAAGCTGGACTATAAGATCACCTAAGTTGGGTTGTGGAATCATCTGTGTATAGAATTTGACTTTTTCTTAAAAAGGACTTGTGCAATGCTAGAAGCTTCTGGTTGTTCCATTTGTAAAACTTACCCGCCTTTTACCCGTCACTTTCATACAGTGATGATTTTGAAGAAAATTCAAGCTTTTTCAGCGCTGTTCGGATACATCTCTGGATTGATAAAAGGAACCAGCGCGAGCATGACTGGCTGTTCGTAATACTCTGATCGGCCAAGTACACCTTTGGTGAGCGACCCAACAGCTCCTCCTTTTTGCTTGGAGTTGTGTTCTGAGAAGACTTGATCGTTTGCCAATCCAAGTTCAATGCCTTGATCGATAAGCTCGGCAACCTTTGGAGGTAAGTGAAAAGTGCTCGTTCGCGACTGTCCCGATTGATGACTAGAAAAAATCACCACCCAAGCAAAAGCCAGCAATCCTTTTGGTGTCTGATCCAGTCCACCTTCTATACCTACCCAAAAGTCCGCATCGGGATGGGAAGTGCGAGCATTCATTGCTCGGTTGGTGGCTCCTTGTAGCGTCTCAGTATCTGTCATCGGCTGATCGCTGACGCCTGATGGCACATCTACACCTTCAAATCCAAAGGACTTATCAATGAAAATCTTCTCGAAACCAGCTTGGGTACTGCTGATCTTTACCGGATTTTTAGATGCTACGATTACCTTCATCTCTTTTTAATGGCGAAGATAATCTGTGAATGTGAAATACATTTTTGCGAAGTGATGTGGAAGTAGACCGGGACAATCCTGAGTGAAGTCATCCAACTATTTTGGGGCAATCCAAAGATGACTGAACCAATGCCAATCACCAGATTGATCTTGCGCCGTAATGGTGTAAAGCGTTCTTCGTCTTATGGATATTTTAGTTGTCGGCCGAATAGTAATCTTGGTTTTGCCTTCTCCAAAAGCTTCCGCCTTTAAATCGCATCCGCTCCCTTGAATGAAACAATTGATGTTTTGAACCAATAGATTTTCATTGGCAATCTCTAAGGTCAATTCTGGTGAATCTTCATCTGATGACAGCAAAAACGACTTTGGAGTTTCACTCAAAATCGTAAATCCATGCATTCTTGATTTTTCAATAAATTTTTTAAGATCAGCATAGGCTTCAGACATTGGAAATCTTGGGCAGCGCATTAAATCAGAGCTTGCCGAAACCACTCCTGAATTTTGAGCAGCGGCACCTTTAAAGCCGACTTTTTCCACGATTTGCTGCATTTTATAATCAAGCTCCCCGTATGGATAAGCAAACGTAGTGGGTTCAGATCCTAAGTTTTCTTTGATGATCAGCTGCGACTGTTTCAGCTCTTTTTCAAAAGCATCATATCGCTTTGACTCTGGCAGATCAAGAAAGTAGGCATGAGAGTGCGTATGATTACCGATTTCTATACCCACTTTTTTGGCGGCAGCCAACTCTTCCCAATCCATATAATCTGACCCGCCGACAGTCTCTGTATTGATATAAAGCGTGGCAGGGAACCCAAACTCCTGCAGCAATGGCAATCCGTTTTTGAAAAAGCTTTTATAGCCATCATCTATCGTAATCACGGCTGTTTTGCGAGGTGATTTATCAGATTTCAAATAATCTATAGCCTCCTCGAAAGTCAAAACCTGAAATTTGTTGGCTTTCAGGTGCTCTAAGTGTGCTCGAAAATCCTCAAGACTCACATTGGTCGAAGGATACCGACTATCGCCAAACCTATGATAGACAAAGCAGATTACTTCTTTGTTATCCGCCGTAGATACTTGATTGGGTGTAAACCAAAACACACTTAATAGTATTGAAAGAGCAAAAATCATAATGGCTCAAAATAACTTGGATCTATGCGGCAGCTATCGTATTTGGTGAAATCATTTTGCTGAATCATATCCGTTAGCTGGGCCACATATTCTTCTCGTCTTTCGGAATAATACTTCAGATGAGGCAAAAGCTGATATATATCCTGCGTATTGTTTCGTGCAGTCCGAAAGGTGTCATAGGCAAAAGTTCGCCCCACCGTTTCAAAATAATCTGTGACCGATTCGGAGATATCTTCATAGGCTCTCAGGTAGATTTTATCACCCCAACGATGGCTATTGGCCTCTATTCTTGGTTCGTCCTCATTGTATGACCATACCCCGAAGACATTGTTGGCATCTTGGAAAAACCTAGAGGAACCCCATCCACTTTCTACAGCGGCTTGCGCCAAAACAATACTATTGGGGTGAGTTTGCATTCGTACTATCAAATCTTGAAGGTCCGAAGCTTTGAATCGCTCAGCTTGCGCATTGAAAAAGATGGAGTCGTCTGCAGTCCAAACAGCTTTATCAAGCAATTCCTCAGCACGACCTTTCATGCGCCCAATCCTATATTTCGAAACTAAAACTGCAGGTAGCACTGCTCCAATAAATTTGGCTTTTGAATCGGCAACTGGTAATCCCTCAAAACTTGGCACATTGGAATACAAGTTAGGCTTGACAAATACAGAGTCAATAACTACTATGTCATCTAGCGCTTTGACTTTTATGGAATTGGTGCGTAGTATCAAGACAGGCTCTACTACTGGGGCGGGCTCTTTGCAGCTAGATACTATAATCAACAGCACTAAAAAGGCATTAATAACCTGTTTACTCGTTTGCATATAAGGGTTATGGGTTACAACTTATATTAAACGTACGCTTTTCGAAGCTGATGTCAAAGCTTATTGATAATCTAAATGTGCTCGGACATTCCGCTTAGAGTTTGCTTAATTTTATTCCCTTAAGATCTAAAAGCATATGAAGTTCCCTTCAGTTAGTTTTCTTTTAGAGAAAAGCGCGGACGCTTTCCTCCGTTTCCCTCTGGTGATTTGCTCAGCGACTGTTGCTGTATCCGCTGGGATTTACCTAATTGAGTTTGAAAATACTTTGGGGAATCCACTACCTGTAGTCAATCTGCTTCTCGCTGGGTATTTGGGGGTACCGATGTTTCTAGCTGCACGGATATTTATAGATTCTCGAAGCAGAAATGAACAGCTTCTGTGGGGGCTGAGGATAATTGTTGCTTTGCTACTAGTTGCGATCTATTTCTATTTGCCTGGCGATCAAGAAAGCCTCAATCCACAGATTTCTTATATTAGGTATGCCATTTTTGCTATAGCGGCACACCTACTTGTTGCATTTTGTGGCTATCTCTCATCCAATAATCTCAACGGGTTTTGGAATTTCAACAAGACACTTTTTCTGAGGTTTCTACTCTCTGCACTTTACGCGGCAGTACTCTATTTAGGAATCATATTCGCACTTTGGGCTTTTACCACCTTGTTCAAAATAGATGTTCACGAGGAATTGTATGTAGAGATCTGGATTGTCATTACTGGTTTTTTTAACACCTGGTTTTTTGTAGCTGGTATTCCAAAAGACTTTCAAGCCTTAGACTTAGAAAACGATTATCCGAATGGTCTAAAAACTTTTATTCTCTATGTCTTGATTCCATTGATGAGTCTGTACTTCATCATCTTATACAGCTATTCTGTCAAAGTAGTATTTCTGTGGGACTGGCCTGAGGGCATCATGACCTATATGATTATCGCCGTGGCTGTGGTTGGCATTTTGAGCATGCTGCTAGCTTATCCGTATTCCCTTAGTACAGGGCAAGACTCCCTTAAGTTTTTGCAAAAGGGTTATTATATTCTTCTCGTTCCTTTATTGGTCATGCTCTTTTTGGCCATCGGCATCCGCATCAGTGACTATGGCATTACCATCAACCGTTACATCACGGTCCTTTTGGGTGTCTGGCTCACTTTTATCTCTTTCTACTTGATCTTCATTGGGCGCAATATTCGCATCATCCCGATTTCACTTTTTATATTGATCCTGCTCACTTCTTTTGGTAACTGGGGCATTTTTAGCGTAAGCGAAAGAAGTCAGGTAAAACGCCTACAGATGATACTAGAGTCCGAGGAAATCTTAGTCGGTAAAATTCAAAATGAGCCTATATGGGTTACCTCCGATACTGCCTTCTTGAAGTTTGAAAATGAACTTAAAAATGAAGGTGTTTTGAGCGATAGCATACACAATGAAGTGTATTCAATATTGAACTATCTGGAAGACTATCACGGTTTTGCGGAGATAGATGAGTGGTTTGACCAAAATCCAAGACAAATCGCTGAAGCGCATGATATGGGCGAAGCATGGGTTTACATGAAAATGATGGGCTTAAATCCTATTTACAAAAACGAATATAAGGATGGCAATAACTACTATTTCTCTACAAACAATAAAGGCCAATTTACATCTATAAAAGGCTATGATTATATGTTGGAAATAGCCTTTAATGACTATGATGAAGCTCTCGTAAAAGATATAGAAGAAGGAATCCCAGGCTTGAAAGTCACCAATACTAGAAGCCAAATCATCTTGACTAGGGAAGGTTTTGAAGATGTCAATATTTCAGTTTCGGACATCTATGATTCTTTAGTCCTTGAGCAGGATGGCAAACAATCCAAAGTGTATTCACAAGAGCAATTGCAGCTGTATTTCAATTCCTCTTGGATCCAAGGGCGATGTACTTTTGAAAGTTTGAATGGCGATGAAAAAGTGAATTATTATCAAGCCAGGATCTTTCTCAAGCAGCCTGAAATGAAATAACCTTCACAAACTTCCAATAAACCTATGATGTGGCTACTGCTCGCTATTGGATCCGCCTTCTTTCTCGGCTTTTATGATATCTTCAAAAAGATATCACTGAAAGAGAATGCCGTCATCCCAACACTATTCTTCTCGACAGTCGCTGCTTCCATCATTATGTTGGGTTTTACATTAGCCTCCTCTTTTGGGCTAATCCCTGCTGAACATCTGGCATTCGTGCCTTCTATGACATTTGATGAGCATATTAAAATCATCATCAAAACGGTAATTGTTCTTGGAAGCTGGATTTGTACGTATTTCGCCTTGAAGAACCTGCCACTTACTCTTTTCGCCCCTATTCGATCTACTGGCCCGCTTTGGACAATATTGGGTGCCTATTTTATCTTTTCAGAAAAACTCACTCCACTTCAAGGTGCTGGAGCTGCACTTATTTTGATCTTTTTCTTTCTGTTTTCAAGTGTGGGTCGGAGGGAAGGTCTTTCCTTTAAAAACAATGGTTACATCTGGCTGATGGTACTAGGAACGGTGCTTGGTTCGGTGAGTGCGTTGTATGATCGTTATCTCTTGCGCGAAATGGCAGTAATGTCTGTTCAGGCTTATTTTACTTTCTATCAGACTTTGCTACTTATCCCTGTTCTGCTAGTGATTTGGTACCCGCAGCGTGACCGATCCACGGCCTTTCATTGGCACTGGGCAATTCCACTTATTGGTATTTCATTGCTCATTGGAGATTATCTCTACTTCTACAGCATTTCGCTACCAGAGTCGCTTATCTCCATTATCAGCCTTGTACGCCGTGGCAATGTCATCATCGTATTCGCTTTTGGAGCACTCTTTTTTCAAGAAAAAAACATCTTGAGGAAATCCATTTACCTTGGTGGAATCATTATTGGACTTCTGATGCTTGTGCTCGGAAGATGATAGTTCAGGGTAATACTGGAATGGTTTTTTGATCCGCTTTTGCTCTAATCTCTGCTTTGATGCTCTTTGAAACTTCTGCCTCTGTGTGATAGGCCAAAATTTTGGTCGTGCCATCACTCAAGAAAAACACTACTTTGTACTCTTCAAGGGTGATAGTCTTCACCTCGTTCCAGTTTAGCGATTTAACTGAGCCGAATATTGTGGTTTTCCAACCGATGAACTCATCGCTGATGATCACTTTAGGTGAAAGCCTAGATTTTTCTGAAAAACCAGTAGTAGCCATGAAAAGCGCAAAGACGCCAGTAAGAATCATCAACAAAGCCCAAAGGTCGACAGACTCTTTGGTCAAGAGTGATATCAGTCCAGCTATTAGCTGTACAAAGCCTATGACATAATAAGCCACCCGGCTAATACGCTGACTAATATCTAACCCTCCACCTACTCCGAGTAAAAACTTCTTTTCCATTGGCTGAATATAATAAATGAAGGTGTTAATCAAAAAAACCCCAGACGCGGTGGTCTGGGGCAAACTGTACACCTTTCACTTGACCATGAAAAGTGCAGGGTTTAAATATTCTTTGATTCCTATCTCTTGTTCATTAAAGCAAAGCCCCACGATAAATTGAAATTGAATCCACTAAGTGGTTTTTTACCAATCTCCGCTGTGAATATGGAGTTGGCAAGCCACTTATATTCTCCATCATGAGGGCTTAGGTACCATTGGAAACCTACCCTCCATCCGAAAGTGCCATCAGGTTTTACATTGTAATTGGCCAAAGGATCTGAAAGATTGGAAATCGGCAGTATCAATATATCTCCATAAACCCTTGTAAAGCCAGCACCTATGCGCTCCACATCATCATTGATCTTAGCTTTCAGATAGGCCTGGCTGGTCCACTGTCCACCAAGATAAACCCCTGTAAGGTTGATAGCTCCATTCACCGTTTCCAGCATATCTGCGGCACCCATACGTCGCTGATAAAGACCTCCGCGAAAGCCTACTTCATTGATGTATTTACCATTGGGTATAGTGATGGATTTGGTTTCTTCATAGGTACGTAGCTGTCCATCTACCCATTTCTGACCTGCAGAGGGGTCGTAGCTAAGTATGATAGGAATCTCTTTTTCTTTCACTTTGGAAATGAGCGGAAGAAAACCACCTGCTTCTATGTGAAAGCCTGGGCCTTTGCCACTGTATTGGTAGACATCAAGGCGCGCTAGTCCCTCCAACGTGATAAGATCCGTAAGACCATAGCGAGCATTGGCACCCAAGTACACGGAAACATTAGAGGCATTGTAATCAGATCCTAGCTCTGGCGCTACGAACTTTGTATAAGCTTTCTCCGGATTGTCTTCCAGTATCTGATAAGTGACTTGCTGGGCAGAGGCGGTGACGCACAGAATGAGTAAGGTCAAGGCTATTATTGGTCTTCCAAGATTCTTTTTGAGGTCGTTGAAATTCATAGATTTAGACAGTTTTTATGAACCAAAATTGGCTTAAAAAAAAGCATTTTTCATCCGAGTAATAGGTGATTTGATATACCCTGAAGAGGGTATTTATCAAAATATCATAACAAGTGCGGCGAGTGCCGTGGTGGCTATAATGAACCAGCGATAGTAGAGTTCTGGGATTTTTTTTACGATTGTAATGCCTAAAAAAGCACCTAAACCAACCAGTGGAATGGTCGTCAAATCAAGCAAAAAAGAATCTAGGGTGATAGTCTTCCATACAAAGACATGAAAAGGGATTTTGAACCAATTGAGGATCATGAAAAACCAAGCGGTGGTGCCTATGTATTGGTTTTTGGGAAACCTCATAGAGAGTAAATAAAGTGCCATCACCGAGCCCGCCAAGTTGCCCACCATGGAGGTGAATCCACCCAATATTCCAAGAATAATGGCAAACCATATACTATGTGGAACATCCACAGAGGACTTCTGCTCCTGCCATACCATCACACCAAGGCTGAGAAAAATCACTATCGCCATGATCAGCCTAAAGAACTCGTCATCTATACTGTCTCCTATGACTGTACCAGCTATCACACCAAGTGCAGCCCATGGAAATAGCCTTATTAAGTGAGACCAATTGGCATGGCGGTGGTAGTAGATCACAGCAAATACATCAGCAATACAAAGTATTGGAAGCATGATTCCACTAGATAGCCTTCCACCAAAAAGCACCGCTAGCAAAGGAACTGCAGCCATACCCACTCCATGGATCCCTGTTTTGGCCATCCCCACCAAAATAGGAATGAGTGCCATTAGTGCCAGCTCTTCATAAGTAAACTCAAAAGATAGAAACTCGATCAAATCAGGTTATTCGCGTAAGCAAACTTGATAAGCCCTACAAGACTATTAGTGCCTGTCTTGCGAAAGATATTTTTGCGGTGAGTCTCTACTGTTCGTTCAGAGATGAAAAGTTCTTCGGCGATATCTCTATTGGTATACTCTTTTGAGATAAGTTTTAGAATTTCACGCTCTCGATCTGTGAGAAGCCTTTGTTCTTCATTGCCATTGAGTCCTTTGATAAGCATCTTGCTTACATCTGAACTAAGATAAGTTTTGCCAGATTGAATAGTATATATGGCATCAATTAGTTCTTTGTGAGAGTCTTTCTTGATGAGATACCCTTGTATCCCTTCCTTCAGTATTTCCTTAACCAAATGTGCCTCATCGTGCATGCTTAGCACAAGAATCTTGGTGTTTGGATATTTGCGATTGACTCTACGTACCAGTGACAGCCCATCTTCATCGGGGAGATTGTAGTCTGTGATGAGCAGGTCAACATCCATTTGGCTGAGCTTATCCATAGTTTCCGCTACCGTACCTGCACTTCCTACTATTTCAAGGTCGCTTTCGGATTCGATAATCTTCACCAATCCGCCTACGAGAATGGCATGATCATCCGTTAAAAAAATCTTCATGGTCAAGGATGCCGTTTTTTTCTTGAGGAAAGATAGCAAATTCATGAAACAGGCTGGGGTTGGAAGTGGTAACTCTAAAAATTAATATCAAAGGTAGATTCCCTATTCCGTCAATTGTATACCGTCAAACTGGTATTTGCACCCCTTCCTCTGTGTGAGCTAATACTGCAGGCGCATTCAAAATCAAAGTAGATCCTTTCATTCCAGGCGTAGTATCAAGCTCGAGTTCTCCTTTGATAAGGTTGCATCGAGAATTCATGTTTTTCCACCCATTGCCCGTACCAGAAATAAGGATATCAGGGTCAAAACCTTGCCCATTGTCTTCTACCATCAGTGTAAGGCCTTCTTCATCACGAATTAATTGAATAGTGATTTTATCTGCATCAGAGTACTTTAGGATATTGTTGACCCATTCTTGGCTAATGCGGTAAAGTGAGATTTCTTGGAGGTCTGACAGTCGCTCATCCATTCCAAAAAAGGAAGTTTCTATGAATACCTTTTTGGAAATATTGATCCTTGAAGCAAATTCCTGTATTGCTGATTTCACACCATGTTTGATAAGTGTTTGTGGCATAAGATTAAAACAAATCCCCTTTAATTCTTGATACATCTCTTCAAGTACAGCTGCTGATTTGTCGAATATTTCTTGCCGGTCAGCTGTATTATTTTGAAGCGATTTCAAATTGAGATTGAGGATCGATATCATTTGACCAAATCCATCATGTAAATCTCTTGCAAAACGAGATCGCTCACTTTCTTGGGATGAAATTGCTGCTTTTATTTGAGCTTCTTTTGTTTTTGATTTCTGCTCTTCAAGAAGTTTTGCGCGTTTGAGTAGCATGCGGTTATACTGCAAATATCCTATGATGAGCATCCCAACAATTACCATAAATAAGCCCCCTATATAAAGTCTATCTACGAGCAAGGCAGCAGACTGGCTGGTAAGCTGGGCCTCTTGCAGCTCAATTTGCTGTACTTTCTTCGCTGTTTGATATTTAGCTTCCATCTCTGCAAGCGTTTTGGTTTTTTCTATATTGAAAAGACTATCATTTAGCGCTTGCGCGCTGACCAAATTTTGATATGCTGCTTCAAAGTTTTTCAGCTCTATCTGAGATTTTTGGAGCAAATCGTAGGCAAATCGTGCCAGATCCGTAAATCCAATTGGTTTGGCAAGTTCTATCGTCCGTTGGAAGTAGGTCGCTGCTCTTTCATAGTCTTCAAAAGCAAAATAGGTTTCTCCAATGATGACAGTATTTACTGCAATGCCACTATTGTCTCCTAGTGATTTTCTTATCGCTGTAGATTTTTCGATATACTCCAAAGCGGCTTCCAAATGGCCTTTCTCCGCCTTGCAAGCTGCAAAATCTAAATAAATATAGCCAAGCCCCACACTGTCTTGAAGTTGAATCCGAATGTCCAAAACTTTTTGGAAATAGGGCAAGGCGGCATCAAAATTCCCTTTTTGGGAAAACGACTCACCGCGATGGTGATAATTGGTGCTCAGCGTACTCAGGTCATTGGCGCGCAGCGCTGCTGTCTCCCCTTTGTCAAGACAAGCCATGACCATTTTATAATCTTTTTGCTTCCGGTAGTAAACCGCAAATTCGTTATTGATTCTTCCTATACCTTCATCAATTCCTAAGGAGTCAAACAAATCTGAACTCCGCTGAAATGCCGGAAGAGTTTTTTGGTAGTCTCCTCTGAGATAGGTGGCTATTCCATATGACATCAAAGCATAGGCTTCTTTCTCCTTCCAGCTGTTTGTACGAGAGACGTCTATAGCCCAAACTGCCAAGTCTATGGCCTCCTCTAGGCCTTGGCTGTACAATTCATGAAAATTGTCAAGTATATACTGGATACTGTCAGGGTCCGATCTGCACTGTTCGGCAGATTGCTCTGCCTGATCTCCAAATAAACTAATTGCGATTATGGAACAGAGATAATTCATGGCTCAAGTTTAAGGAGAAAGTAT
>JBLIFO010000013.1:0-32286 GCA_047633875.1 Marinoscillum sp.
TTGGTTCCAATCATCAATACTCACGGCTATTAATATTCCGATGACCACTAGAAGAATTTCTCCAACCGCGTAAAGGAGATAAGCAGATATCTTATTTTCTTTCATAAGTCGTTTTCGGATTTTTCGGAGGAGGAAGAGCATAAGTGAATCTATTGTTCTAGTTGCATATCTATCTTTTCTATCAGCGCCGCTGATTTGTCTATGATCTGATCTCCAAACTCATGGATTAATCCATGGATGTCGTTGAACCCCTTCATGGTAAGATGCCTGTATTTCAAGCCCATAGCCAGATCCTCATCACTTTGCTTCAACCCTGTGGTTTCATAAAAGTCACCTTCAAAAACATCTAAATCAAGATACCGATATTCATCATATCTACTCTTTTTGAGGTCCCCGATTACTTTGTCAGTGATGATTACTAACTGATCTTGGGTGGCTTTTAACTCTTTCATCTCACGCCTCAAGTCGCTATCAATTAGTTTGAGCGATCCGGTGTTAACCATTTCCTCAAAAGTAGATTTTACGGGAAAATATCTAATATATGCAAGGGGCATCTCTGAATTTTCAACAAGCGTTTTTAATGTCCAGTTACCTGAATCGTAGATTTTTTGGTAATTAGAAATCTGCTCTAGATTATCTAAAGATCTCTTCTGCAGTGCGTCGATACGTAAAGTGTCTGCTACTAAATCAGCCTTGAGATTTTGCAAATATTCTTGCAATACCCTTTTTTCTTTTTGGTTGTCATTCCAGCCATCTATCTGTACGGCTATCATGATCCCAACTACAACAAGAAAAATTTCTCCGATAGCATACAGCAGGTAAGTCGCGACCTTGTTATTGGGAGAGACTAGTTTACGGCGGATTTTTCGGAGGAGAAAGAGCATAATGAATTCCCCCTTTATAAAAGGGGGCTAGGGGCTCCCGGCTTAGGGGGATTGGTTTGTTCAAAGTCATCAAGAAAAGCATTAATAGTATCCAAAACAAAGGGCATTTGCTTTTTTATAATAAGATCATCAAATCTTATAAAGCTTAACCCCAGCTCTTCAAGAGCTTTTTGTCCAATAATATCATTTAGGATGGCTTCTGGGTAATGATGACTATCACCGTCAATCTCAATGACGAGATTCAAATGCTTACAATAGAAATCCACAATATATCTACCCAAAGGTTTTTGCCTGTTGAATTTATACCCTCGAATAGAACCTGCTCTGAGCTCTAGCCAAAGCAATACTTCAGAGAGGGTGCTGTTATTTCGTAGTTCTCTTGAAAAATGCTTTAAGTCTTTATTGTAAGGTATGAAGTACATGATTAGTTGAATATTAAATCCCCCGACCTGCGGCCACCCCCTTTATGAAAGGGGGAATCTTGATGGCATCAATTTTTCGGAGGAGGAAGAACATAGTTAGTGATTA
The DNA here is from genome assembly GCA_047633875.1 of Marinoscillum sp. GTDB lineage: Bacteria > Bacteroidota > Bacteroidia > Cytophagales > Cyclobacteriaceae > Marinoscillum. The sequence goes on from JBLIFO010000013.1 coordinate 1,413, forward strand.
GCGGTTTACTGTAATTTATTCTTTTGTAACCCTTTTTCACACCCACTGAATACGAAAACAACCCATCCGGAATTCCAGATGGGTTGTTTCATGCAATGAGACTAAGACTATAAGCTTACTGAGCCAATAACTCTCCTTGAATATCCAAAATGGTTGGTTCTCCCAGGCCTAGTTTTTTCACCTCTTCTAGCTGTGTAGCACCATCTCCTACCACGAGGTAGATCATATTGCTTTCGTCTAGATACTTATTGATGATATTTTTATAATCCTCAAGCGATATGGCGGTGAGCTCGTTTTGCTCTTCTTCCATGAAGTTTGGTGACTTACCAAACTTGCTGATTTCATGAAGCATATTGAGTTTAGCATCCAAACTTTCAAATGCTCGTGTATTGGCTTTGAGCACTTTCATTTGAGTCATCTCTACATCTTCTTTGGTGAAATTTTCAGCATAGCCCCCGAGCATTTCTTTCATGACCTCCAAAGATGAAAGTGTGGCATTGGCCCTGACACTGGAAGTGGCGACAAAGGGAGAAACTTCATTGGTTTGCCTTATGTAAGAATAAGCACCATAAGTGTATCCTTTTTCTATTCTTAAAGTCTGGGTAAGTTGTCCACTTGAGCCACCTCCAAGTTTCTCATTGGCATAGGTGACTTCATTATAATCTGGATTTTCTCCAGAGATGGAGAGCTTTCCGATGTAGATCACCGATTGCTTTGATCCAGCAAAATCAATAAAATAAAGCTGATTTCCTTCTTGAGCTTGAGGAATTTGGTAGTCAGGTGCGGATACGTCTTTGGACTCCCACTTAAGTCCGGCTAATTGATTCATTACTTCCTTTTGGCTGATAGCTCCAGCTACGTGGAAGTCTGCGACCGAAGGTGAGAAATTCTTTAGATAATAGTTTTTAAGATCCTCCAGATTGATGTTTTCTACTGTTTCTAAAGTGCCATTCGAAGGGATTCCCATGATATGATCTGGCCCGTATACTAGTTTGTTGAAAACTGTGGAAGCGATGGCTGTAGGACTTGCCTCCCTTCCTTTCAGTTGGGTGATTTGTGACTGCTTTAGTCTATCAAACTCTTTTTCGTCCCAGCGTGGCTCTAGGAGTATTTCGCTGACTAGGGTCAACGTTTCATTAAAGTTTTTGCTCAGACATGATGCAGAAATTCGTATTTCTTCGCTCCCAGCTGAGACGCTGATTGACGCTCCCAATATTCCAATGGCTTCTTCTAACTCAGCTGGTGTTTTAGTTTTTGTCCCTTCCGTCATAAGGTCACCAAGAAGGGAGGCTACTCCAGATTTTTCCATAGGGTCGTAAGAATGCCCGCCAGCAATAGTTAGATCAAAATACACCAAAGGCAATTCTTTATTTTCGATTCCTAGGATGTTCATTCCATTTTCTAATGATGAACTCCAAACAATAGGAGCTTTCAAAAGTGGCAAATCTCCAAAAGCAGGCTCAGATCTATCAAACTTCGTAAGCGTTTTTTCAAACTCGGCTACTTCCCCTCTAGTGGTGTTTTCAGCAGCAACATCTGCGACAATCTCTTCAATGAAAACCTCAGCTTTTTCGCTGCCTGCCACAGCTAGCTCAAGTTGCCCTGCTGGCACGACACTTGTCATTAGATAATTCTTTCCTTGTATATATTGATTGTATACTCGAACAACATCTTCTGCAGTTACAGCATTTGTAAGTTTCGCTGCCTTGGTTATATAACTCGGATCGCCCACAAATTCATTGTCTTGCACCAGTTGAAAAGCCTTATTGAGAACCGTGCTCACACCCTGATAAAGGGTTGTCTCTTGTTCAGCCTTGATGCGTTGAAGGTCTTTTGCATCTATTCCGTTTTCCTCAAATCGGGATAGACCCTCTTCTATTGCACTTTTGACGTCATCTAAATCTATATCAGCATTAGCCCTCACACGAAAAATAAACTCACCTGCGATTTCACTGGAGCTCTGATAAGTCCCAGCATATGGTGCTAATTTTTTCTCCTCTACGATGACCTGATAAAGAGGTGATTTTTTACTCCCACTGAGTAATTCTCCAAGAATACTCAAAGCATAGCTATCAGCATGATACTCTTCTACCGTTGGGAAAACCATACGTAATTCAGGTAGCTTGGCAAAATTATCTTCGAAATAGAGCGCCTTTGTTTCTGATAAAGTAACAGGTTGAGGCTGTGGTTTTTCCACTTCAGGTCCTTTTCGGATTTCGCCAAACCACTGCTTTACTTTCTCCTTAGTTTCTATTGGATCAATATCTCCGGCAATAACCAAAGTAGCATTTCCAGCTCCGTAGTATTGCTCGTAAAATTCTTTTACATCATCGAGAGTGGCAGCTTGTAGGTCTGGCAGAGAACCAATGACCGTCCAACTGTAAGGATGGCCTTCAGGATAAAGATTTTTGCGAATGATTTCATCTGTGTAGCCATAAGGAGCATTGTCTACTCGCTGGCGTTTTTCATTTTTAACCACTTGCTTTTCCGCCTCGAGAGCATCCTTGGTCACTGTGTTGATCATATAACCGAATCTGTCTGAGTCAACCCAAAGTATTTTATCGAAGGCGTCCTTTGGAACTACTTCATAATAAATAGTGCCGTCAGACCAAGTGCCACCGTTTCTGTCTCCTCCCCATTCCGGGATCAATTTTCGATTGGCACCTCTTGGCACATTTTCAGAATCATTGAATGACATGTGTTCAAAAAAGTGAGCAAAGCCTGTTCTTCCTGGCTTTTCACGATTGGAACCCACGTGCATGAGTGTTGCTACTGCGACTATCGGATCAGAATGGTCTTCGTGCAGGACGACTTCTAGCCCATTGTCTAAAGTAAATTTCTCGTAGGAGATAGCGAAATCTTTTTCTTTGGTGCTTGAAGTATCGCCGCAGCTCATCAAGAAGGCTATTCCAATAAATGATAGGGTAATGGAGAGTTTCATAAATTAGGTTTTGGTTTCTACAATATCCATGAACAAGCGGAAAAACCAAAATGAAATGTGATAATTGGTAATGGCAACTTTTGAAATTACGAAAAATGCCTTTTGGAATTGAGCGGATTATTAAAAAGCAGTTAAGAGACTAGGAAAAAATTGATGATTAAACCGAGCCTAGCTTCTCCCAATACCTACAAAAATCAGTGATTTTGCAGCTTTCACATTTAGGCTTTCTAGCCAGACAAACATATCTGCCGTGAAGGATGAGCCAGTGATGCGCTTTGTGAATGTATTCGTCAGGGATATGTCGGACGAGTTGCTTTTCAACTGCTAGAGGGGTCTTTGCTGTTTGAGTGACGAGTCCAAGTCTTTTAGAAACTCGAAAAACGTGTGTGTCCACAGCCATCGCTGGCTCATTGTATAATACAGAGACTACTACATTGGCAGTTTTACGACCAACACCGGGTAGTTTCTGTAGGTCTTCATGTCTCATAGGGATTTCTCCTCCAAAATCTTCCATGATCATCTTACTGAGACCCATGAGATGTTTGGCCTTATTGTTAGGATAAGATACACTTCTGATAAACGCAAAGATTTCATCGAAAGTCCCAATCGACATATGTTCGGCAGTGGGGAAAGCCGCGAAAAGAGCTGGAGTCACCTTATTGATCCGCACATCTGTACATTGTGCGCTAAGCACAACTGCCACCACAAGCTCGAAAGGAGAGTTGTAATTCAGCTCAGTCTTTGGATCTGGGAAAGCTTCTTGAAAGTACTCAACGAAAGCTTCGAACCGCTCTTTTTTGTTCATAGACAGTTTCTGTTCGGGAAAATACCGAACAGAATTCTAAACAGACTGTTTGTGATAGTTACTAGAGAATTCAAGAATTCTGTTAATAACTCTGTCAGATGGTGTTCTCATCGAGTGCTCCAAATCTTCGTGAATTGATTTCAATTCATCTAGTTTTTGTTGCATTGAAGAGTCTGCGATCAAGGTCTGTTTCAGCGCTTCGCTTTCAGTTGTACTGAGTTCGTTGTAAATAAATCTTACAAGGTCATTTTCTGTAAATGTTTTGATCATAGGCAATATTCTTACTTTGTAGCTTTTTCCTTAGGTTAATCAAAGCATACCTCATTCTGCCTAGTGCCGTATTGATACTTACTCCAGTGGAGTCAGCTATTTCCTGAAAACTCATTTGCATATAATGCCTCATCACCAATACCTCCTTTTGAGTTTCAGGGAGCTCCTGTATATACTGCTTGAGCAGATTGTATGTATCCTGTTTTACATGTTCACTTTCTATAGAATCTTCAGAAAACTCCAATGAATTAAACACATTGCTACCATCTTCCATGATGATCTCAGGATTGCGCTTGGCTTTCCTGAAATGATCAATCGCGAGATTGTGGGCAATACGCAAAATCCAAGGAAGGAATTTTCCTTCTTCATTGTATTTTCCGTTTTTGATCGTTTTGATAGCCTTGATGAAAGTGTCCTGCATGAGGTCTTCCGCCTGATAGCGATCTTTTACGATCAAATAAATTGTGGTAAACACCCTGTCTTTGTGTCGCTCGAGTAATACTGCAAACGCCTCTTCGTTACCGCTTTTGTACTGAGACAGCAATTGGCCGTCGGTCAATTTAGTCTTGTGCATTTAGTCACCTGTTTAGTTAACGTAGAGGTCTATTACATATTGTCAGGGTAAAGTGTGGAATTGATTTTTAATTACTCGTGTGCCGTCAAAACTAATGAATATTAATTTACAAACAAATCTGCCTAGGTATTTCTAATTTTGCGCCTTTCGCAAATCATTCCTTGCCCGAGCGTGTTGTAACGGCTGACACAATACAAAAACATGGCCAAAAGCATAGACCATTACGATCCAAAGAAATTTATTATCATCAAAGGTGCCAGAGTCAACAACCTCAAGAATTTGGATGTTGCGATACCTAGAGATCAACTCATAGTCATCACGGGACTTTCAGGATCGGGTAAATCTTCACTCGCTTTTGATACGCTTTTTGCCGAAGGTCAGCGTAAGTATGTAGAGAGCCTTAGCTCTTATGCCCGTCAGTTTTTAGGTCGAATGGAAAAACCTGAAGTTGACTATATCAAAGGAGTGGCGCCTGCTATTGCCATAGAGCAAAAGGTGTCCTCTAGAAATCCACGATCTACCGTGGGGACTAGCACGGAGATCTATGATTACCTCAAATTACTTTTCGCAAGAATAGGCGTGACTTATTCTCCAGTGAGCGGTAAGGCTGTGAAAAAAGACAGTGTTTCGGATGTTGTGGATTATATGTTTAGCCATGAGGATGGTACTAAGCTGATGATCTCTTCTCCTTTTAATGTCAAGAAAGAGCGCAAGCTTGTAGAAGAGCTCAAAATCCTTCTCAGTAAAGGATATACACGCATTTTAATAAATGATGAAATCAGTTTTATCGAAGATATCGTCGATAAGAAAATAGATAAAAATGACTCTCTTCAGATCTTAATAGACAGATCGGTGGTGAAGCATGATGAAGAGACGCAGTTTAGACTTTCAGACTCTGTACAGACTGCATTTTTTGAAGGAGAGGGACACTGCACGGTCAATATGATTGATCATGAGACCAAATCATTTTCGGATTTGTTTGAGCTGGACGGGATCAAATTTGAAGAGCCAAGCATCAATCTTTTTTCTTTCAATAACCCGTATGGAGCGTGTAGACGTTGCGAAGGTTTTGGAAGAATTTTGGGCGTAGACCCGGACATGGTTATTCCTGATCCAAACTTGTCAATCTATGAAGGAGCAATTGCGCCATGGCGAGGGGAGACTATGCAGAAATGGCAGGAGCCACTTTTGAAAAATGGGATTCGATTCGATTTTCCAATTCACCGCCCAGTCAATGAACTCACCAAAGAGCAATATGAATTGCTTTGGACAGGAAATGAGTCTTTTGAAGGATTGGATGCCTTTTTTGAGTTTTTGGAAACACAGACGTATAAGATTCAATACCGGGTAATGCTTTCCAGATATAGGGGAAGAACCTCATGCCCAGACTGCCGTGGGACGAGGCTGAGAAAAGATGCGAGTTATGTTAAAATCAATGATGCATCTATCTCTGATTTGGTACTGATGCCTGTTTCGGAGCTATCAAAATTCTTTGATGATCTCAAACTTACCGAGCATCAAAGGGCAGTTGGGAAAAGAATATTAAGTGAAATCACCAACCGGATTTCCTATCTAGAGAAAGTTGGATTGAGTTACCTCACCTTAAATCGTCTGACCAATACGCTTTCTGGCGGTGAGTTTCAGCGGATCAAATTGGCCACTTCTCTGGGAAGTGCGCTTGTTGGGTCAATGTATATATTGGATGAACCAAGCATTGGGCTTCACCCGCGAGATACGGACAGATTGATAGAGGTGCTCCTTGAACTTAAGCGACTTGGAAACTCCGTGATCGTCGTGGAACACGAGGAAAAAGTGATGGAAGCAGCCGATCAAATCATAGATATAGGCCCAGCGGCTGGTGTTCATGGAGGACAGTTGGTTTTCCAAGGAACCACGAAAGATCTCGCTGGACACAATGATTCTTATACAGCTAAATATCTCTTAGGCGAAGAATCCATCGACCTTCCAAAGCAGAGGAGGAAATGGATTCAGTCTTTTACCATAGAAAAAGCCCGAGAAAACAACCTTAAAAACATCACTGTACAGTTTCCTTTGGGCGTAATGACTGTGGTAACAGGCGTGAGTGGCTCTGGAAAGTCTACCCTTGTTAAGAAAATTTTATATCCAGCTATTGGCAAGATGCTGGGAATCACAGGCGAGTCCACAGGGAAACATGAAAAGGTTTCTGGGGATTATAAGCGCATTGATCAGATAGAATTTGTGGATCAAAACCCAATAGGTAAGAGCTCGAGATCTAATCCGGTAACATATGTAAAAGCTTATGATCATATTCGGCAGTTATTCAGCGAACTGCCAATGTCAAAAAGTAACGGGTTCAAGCCAGCACATTTCTCCTTCAATGTAGACGGTGGAAGATGTGAGGTTTGCGAGGGAGAAGGCACGGTAAAGATTGAGATGCAGTTTATGGCCGATCTGAATCTAGAATGCGAAAACTGTAGAGGTCGAAGGTTTAAAAAGGAAATACTAGAAGTTCTATACAAAGACAAGGACATCTCTGATGTGCTGGACCTCACGGTGGATGAAGCCATAGAGTTCTTTGGTGATAAAGCTGGAATTGTAAATAAAATCAAGCCTTTGGCCGATGTGGGACTTGGCTATATCAAGCTGGGCCAATCTTCAAGCTCATTGAGTGGTGGTGAGGCACAGCGTGTAAAACTAGGCTCGTTTCTAGGAAGAGGCAATACTGCCAAAAAGGACCATGTCTTGTTCATCTTCGATGAACCTACAACAGGACTACATTTTCATGATATCAAAAAATTACTCGCTGCGCTCAATGCCTTGGTGAATGAAGGCAACACCGTACTGATCATTGAGCACAATATGGAGATCGTCAAAAATGCGGATTGGATCATTGATCTTGGACCAGAAGGTGGTGATAAAGGTGGCTACTTATGCTACGAAGGCTTGCCTGAGGATATGATCAAAATCACTGAAAACTATACGGCAAAGTATCTCGCCGAGAAGCTGTAACCCTACATTAAATCAATAAACCACCTAAAAGATGGGTTGCTTAGCCTTTTAGGTGCTCCGTTGATGTTCGGAGGTGTATCGTTGCACCTATTTGCCTCATCGCTGAGCCTTTTTGGTCCAACGTTGGACCTTTTTACTCCATCGATGCACCTTTTAGGTGCTCGCTTGAGGTGTAGGCGTTTTTTTGGTAGTTGCCATTATTTAAACCTCCGAAGTTAATATTCTTGATTTAAGATTCAGAAAATAAGGAATAAACCCACTCCCAACCCCACCAAGGAGGGGAGTTAAAAGTGGCATTGAGGTATTTTCCCTCTTGGGAGGGGTTAGGTTCTTCATGTCAGTTAAATTAATTAGCAATAAACCTATCAGGCCTCTACTAAAACTAAAATCCCTCCCCTAATCACCTTCCTGAAATAGGATAATCGTAAATTGCGCCTACCCAAGGATGATAAAGCGATTACAAGAATAAAAAACCAATCAAAATGAGAAAGAAAATTGCAGCCGGAAACTGGAAAATGAACCTTGACCTAGCTCAAGGACAAAAACTAGCTTCTGAAATAGTAAATATCACCAAAGATGAGGTGAACAATGACGCAGAGGTAATCCTTATTCCTCCATTCACGCATCTCACCACTGTGAAGCAACTCATAGGATCTGCTAGCAATATCAGCTTGGGCGCACAGAATTGCCATCAGGCAAAGAGCGGAGCCTTTACAGGTGAAATCTCTACAGAGATGCTTCAGTCTATAGGCGTGAAGTATGTGGTAATCGGCCACAGCGAGCGCAGAGAATATTTTGGTGAGGGCAATGCACTCCTTGCGGAAAAAGTGAATGCAGTTTTGGCGCAAGGCCTCTTGCCTATTTACTGTTGTGGAGAGAAGTTGGAAGTAAGAGAAGCCAAAGAGCATTTCAACCTCAATAAAACTCAAGTTTCAGAAGGGCTTTTTCATCTTTCTAAAGAAGAACTTTCAAAAGTCGTGATTGCGTATGAGCCAGTTTGGGCGATAGGTACGGGCGTCACTGCGTCTTCAGATCAGGCACAAGAAATGCATGCTTTTATCAGAAATGTGATTGCAGAGAAATATGATCAAGCTACGGCGGACGGCATTTCTATCCTTTATGGAGGAAGTGTAAAACCAGAAAATGCAAAAGAAATATTTGCTCAGCCTGACGTGGACGGAGGTCTTGTGGGTGGTGCGAGTATGAAGAGCAGAGACTTTGCAGATATAATCAAGTCATTTTAATGAGTTTCCTTACACTGACTATCACGTGTAGCGAAGAAAAGAGAGAGCTTCTGATCGCAGAACTCTCTCTTTTTCCGTTTGATGCATTCGAAGAAACGGACGAAGGCATCTTGGCTTCCTGCGAATTGGGAGAATGGGACGAAGCAGGTGTCAAGCCAATTCTTGATAGATATGGAGTGACTTATGAAGTGGCAGAAATAGCCAAAGTCAATTGGAACGAAGAGTGGGAGAAAAACTACGATCCTGTCTATGTGGACGATCAATGCATATTAAGAGCCGCTTTTCATGAACCACGTCCTGACTTCCCTTACGAAATAGTGATCACGCCCAAGATGTCTTTTGGTACTGGTCATCATGCGACTACTTATCAGGTATTGAAATATCAGCTTACGCTAGACCATCAAGGCAAAAAAGTCCTCGACTGTGGATGTGGAACTGGTGCTTTGGCGATCATGGCCCATAAAAGAGGCGCTACCGATATCATGGCTGTGGATATAGATGATTGGTGTATAGAAAATAGTACAGAGAATTTTTCGTTGAATGCTTGTGAGCAAATAGTTGTGAAGCTTGGAGGGATAGAGATAGTCGCGGAAGACAGCAACTTTGACATTATCCTTGCCAACATCAACAAAAACGTACTTTTGGATCAAATCAAGGACTATAGCAAGCGACTAAAGCAAGGAGGCATTTTGGTGCTGAGTGGCTTTTATATCGAAGATGTTGAGGATCTACTTGCAGAGGCAATTCCAAATGCTCTCCAGCAGATAGCTTTGACCGACCGAAATAGATGGGCGATGTTGGCTTTGAAAAAACAATGATTCTCTAGGCATTTGCCTAAATTTATCGATATGAAGCGCCTGTGCCTATTAGTTTTTCTAGCAGTATTTGCAATGACGAGTGTCCATGCACAGCACTCTTTTTCAGATGATAAGGCAATTTTTTTAAATCAGGTCATTGCGAAGCTCAATGCGCTAGATACTGAACCAGCACGTAAAGTAGCGTTCGATTTTCAAAACTCATGGACTGGTGCTTTCACGGCAGCCCAACAGGACAAGATCCACAAAATAGCCCTTTCCATGCAGAAGAAGGGCTATACCTTCAGTCCAGACTTTTGGTATTACTTCAGTTATCTGGCTTTTGCAGACACCCAGGCAAAGCTCTCCTCAGATCAAGTCACGAAAGTGCTTAATATGAATGAGCAAGTACTTCAGACCATGGATATGGCTCAATATCGACAATTTTTATTGGGCTTGCACAAGTTCATGGCGCGTAGGATTATTGGCCAATCACGAAATCTCCTTGCGTACACAGACGGAGGATCTTTCAGCTTTCAGCTTTTGGATGCATTTGTAGCACCAGTCTACGATGAGGGGCCAATATATGACGAGGAACCCACATATCAAGAACCTGTAGTAGAGGAAACAACCAATGATGACCCTTGGGCAACCAATAACGATCCATGGGGCGATAATGCAAACGACGATCCTTGGGGCGACAATGCTAATGATGATCCCTGGGGGGATAATAATTCTTCGGAGTATGACAAAAATTGGGTAGACAGTGGTGACAACCCTTGGGGATATGATGCTGCTGGAGAGATTTTCGAAGAGAAAGGACCGAGACAGTTTTTTGAGACCATAGAGCAGGATTATGTAGGTGGACTTAAATCAAAATACAGACATCCAGAAATCGGCGGACCAGTGATCAATCTGGTGAACAATAGCATGGTGATCATCACTCCTCATGATTCCATGCTTATCAAAGAAACAACAGGAAAATTCGTGCTGAACACAAGAACTTATGCTGGAGAATCAGCTGTAATCAACTGGCCAGAGGCCAATAGGAATGCAAGAGGAGCAGTAGTAAATCTTGGTCAGTTTTATATCCGAGCAGACAGATCAGCATTTTGGTCGGCGGATGCCACCCTTGCTTTTCCAAAGCTTTTTGCGGGGAGCATCAAAGGCTCCTTTGATTTTAAAAGTGAAACAAGAAGACCAAGACAGCTGAGTAATTACCCCATCTTCAGGTCCAACCAGTCCGATGTAGACCTTATCCTACCGGGGCGAAATGTTACCTATCGAGGAGGAATTGAAATTAGTGGAAATAATTTTGCGGGAGCCTCCGTCTCGCGTAAACCAGGTGTACTTACTATAAGAGATAGTAAAGGTAGGAAGGCAGTTTTGACAGCCAAAAGATTCGAATTTAGAGCAGACAGTATATTCACTTCTGCTAGCGCAAAACTCTCCATTATACATGGTTCTGACTCAGTCGTTCATCCAGACGTGTCAGTATACTATGATGCTAGAAATGAAAAGCTAGTACTACTGAGGACGAAAAGAGCTGAGGTAACACCATTTGTCAGTAGTTATTTTGAAGTCAATCTAAACGCAGACATGCTCAAGTGGGATCTAAAAACTGACTCCATCACTTTTGACATTCAAAATGCTAAGAATTTGCTGCCTGCCACTATAGAGTCTAAAGATTACTTCAGTATGGGGCGCTACAGTAGCCTTAATGCCGGAATGGCCTTTCATCCAGTTTCTACTTCCGTTTATTACTGTAATCTTTTTAATACAAGAGAGTTTTCCCAACAAGAGCTTGCAACATATTTCAAAACTGATATTAATCAAATTAAGATGGGTATGCGGCTTTTGAAAAAATATGGTTTTGGTACCTATAATGAAGAAACAGGACTTGTAAAACTCAATGATAAGGCCTTTCATTTTTACAATGCTTCTGGCAAAAAGGTGGACTATGACAATATATTTATACCATCTATATCTCCTACTCTTCCGAATATCACTTGGAGGCTAGACTCTGGCGATATGAAAGTCAATGGAGTAAAGCGGCTGTACTTCACCTCAGATTTTCAAGTGTATGCTGAGCCAAAAGACCAACAATTACGATTACAGCGTGGGAGAAATATCGCAATGGATGGTATGGTGAATGCAGGAAAATTTAAATATACTGGTAAAGACTTTCAGTTCGATTATGAGGAGTTTTTGATGAGTCTCAATCAAATTGATTCGGTAGAAATACAAATCACCGTACCGGATTCACTAAGGGATGAAAATGGAGATAAAGCCTCGCTTACCAACAACCTCAACGAAACTTCCGGAGTGCTTTATTTGGATGATCCAAAAGATAAGTCAGGTGTAAAACCAGGTGCTTATCCTGATTTTGTTTCCAATTCAGATGCTGTGGTTTACTTCGATGGACCAGAGGTACTCAATGGAGCATATGACCGATCAGTAAAGTTTATAATACCGCCATTTGATTCAGATAGCTTGACGAGTGAATCTGCCATTTCCTTTGATGGAACTTTTAATTCTGGAGGTGTTTTTCCTGATTTTCAGGAGACACTCAAGTTACAGCCAGACAAATCGTTAGGGTTTACGCATCAAATACCCGCGGAGGGCTATAATCTCTATGGCACAGCTGCCCGTACTTACGAAAAAATCCACTTAAGCAACCAAGGGATGCGAGGAGGAGGAAAAATCGATTTTATCACATCTACTATCTACTCCAAGGATTTTGTCTATTATCCAGATTCTGTAGCGGCTTACGGTATGGGTGGGTTTATAGGTGCGGGGACAGCCAATGGGTCAAGTTATCCAGAAGCTGTTCTAGGGCCATATCGAGTGCATTGGGAGCCAAGAATAGACAGTATGAATCTTAAGAATATCAGGGAGCCATTCAAGTTTTATAATGCTACGGCAGAGCTTGATGGTGGTGTTAACATTACCTCGCGAGGAGTGTATGGCAATGGTGTGATGCTCACACGTGGATCTAAAGCCGTTTCCAATCAAATGGAATTCAAAGAGAAAAGCTATGGTGCTCGTCATGCAAAGTTTGAGGTACTGACAGACAACCCGAAAAAACCAGCCATGGCAGGGGATGATATTCGACTCAACTTTGATCTTGTAAATGCTACTGCCGAAATTCATCCGGAGCAAGAAGGTGTTGCTTCATTAATCTTCCCATACGCGCAGATGCGGACTTCCATTACCAATGCGGTTTGGGATCTTGAAGATTCTACTGTGACCATGACTAAGCCCGCCAACGTTCCAATAGAAAGTTCCTATTTCTATACAACAAGGAAAGATCTGGATTCCCTTGCATTCAACGCGGAAGAAGCGACCTATGATTTCAATTCTAAGGAACTCTATGTAAAAGGCATCCCTTATATATTAGTAGCTGACGCTAAGATTATCCCAGAGAATAACGAAACGACCATTCTTGAAAATTTTGAATTGCAATCTTTCAACCATGCCGAGCTTATTATAGATAAAGACAATGGATACCATTATCTCTACAATGGCGAGATCAAGATTCTCTCAAGAAACGAATTTGTAGGGTCGGCACTTTATAGGCTTGTCTCAGGAGCAGACACTTTTGCTATCAAGTTCAATAGCTTCATAGTAAGTGAAGTATATGTGGATGGGAAGCCGGTGAAAATGACTATTTCTGGTGGGGAAGTTCTAGCAAAAGATAAATTGATCATAGCCCCAGGATTTTATTACAAAGGGGAAACCAAAATGTACGCCAATAAAAAAGCACTTGACTTAAATGGTTCTGCAAAGCTTATACTCAGTGATCAGAGCTATGATCACTGGCTACTTTATGACCGAAAGGATGGTAAATCAGAAGTGAATATAGATTTCGAAACAGCAATGTTTGATGATGAGACACCACCTATAGCTGGGTTGCATTATGATTTGAGAGGAAGCCTTTATTCCACTTTTGTGGAAACTAGAAGGCTGGATTCAGATGAAGATTTCTTTATAGCAAAAGGAGTGCTTTCTTATGATACATCTTCGCTGAGCTATCGCATAGAAAACCCAGCTAAAACTTATGGGGAAAGCTATCAAGGGCACACTTATATATATGACGATAGTACCAAAAACATTATTTTCGAAGGGCCAGTTAATTTTTTCAATATCTATAACCAGCAAGTGACGATTAAGGCTTCTGTACTTGGTACTGGCAATCGAGAAAAAAATGAATTCGATATCAATGCAATGCTTGGAATCAACTTCTCGAATGCGGCAACATTCATGGAACTTATGTCCAAGGACTTACAGGACATTATTGAACGTCTAGGACCACCTTTGGCCAATGATATTTCATTGGATCTGTTATACAAACTAGCAAACTATACTAGTGAAAATTTAGCCAAAGCTTATGAAAAGGCTAGCTTAAAGGATTACAAACCCCTTCATACCATTTCGGAGGATTTGGAGAAATCCCTGTTGATCTCAGGAGTAAAAATGAAGTGGTCACAAGCTCACAAGTCATTCTACAACACCACGAAACTCGCAATTTCTAATATCAATGATAATGACATCAATGCCAAGTTGGATGGCTTTATAGAAATCAAGAAGGACGATTCCAATAATGACGCTATCAATTTATTTATTCAGGCAGCACCTGGCACGTGGTATTATATCAGCTTTGCCGCCAACCAATTATTCATGTATTCTTCTAATACTAAGTTTAACGAAGCAGTGACAGCTAATTCAAATTTTGGCAAAGCCAAACCTGGCGATATGGTGTTAGCACTGGGAGATGAAACAGAAACCCTCACTTTCATCAATGAGTTTCGCGAGACTTACTTTGGTATATCAGAACCCTACGATCTTGTAAGTCCAGATGACATCAACGTAGATGACGAGACTTTTGAAACCATAGAAGAGACAGTAGATGATGGGTTCGGCTTCTAACACAACCCTTATATTTGCCATCTATTTCAAATAAACAACTATTCATAATGGACGCAATCCAACATTTACAATCCAATAAAGAAAGATATCTTGAAGAACTCCTCGACCTACTGAGAATCCCGTCAGTAAGTGCAGACTCTAAGTTTAAAGGAGATGTTCGCAAAGCTGCAGAGTTTATCATGGCGCGTTTTGATGAGGCAGGAGCAGACAAGGTGGAGCTAGTTGAGACAGCTGGACACCCTATTGTTTATGCAGAGAAGATCATTGACCCAAAACTACCTACGGTTTTAGTTTATGGACATTACGATGTGCAGCCAGCAGATCCATATGAGCTTTGGGATTCCCCACCTTTCGAGCCAGTCATAAAAAACGAGAGAATTTACGCGCGTGGAGCATGTGATGACAAAGGTCAAATGTACATGCATATCAAGGCTTTCGAATCTTTGGTTAAGTCTGCGTCGCTTCCGTGTAATGCCAAATTCATGATAGAGGGAGAGGAAGAAGTTGGTTCTTCTCATCTAGAGACTTTTGTAAAGCAAAACCGAGAAAAACTCAAAGCTGATGTCATCTTGATCTCAGATACCAGTATCCTGAGCAATGAGCACCCATCTATAACTGTGGGCCTTCGTGGTTTGAGTTACTTGGAAGTGGAAGTCACCGGCCCGAACCGCGATTTGCACTCGGGAGTTTATGGTGGAGCTGTTGCCAACCCTATCAATATTCTTTGCGATATGGTTGCCAGCATGCATGATGAAGAAGGTCGCATTTTGATTCCTGGCTTTTATGACAAAGTGGAGGAACTATCAACGGATGAGCGTTCTGATATGGCGCGCGCGCCATTTGATTTGGCTGAGTACCAAAAAGATCTTGGCATAGCTGAAGTAAAAGGAGAAGCAGGTTATTCTACCATAGAGAGACGAGGAATAAGACCTACACTAGATGTCAATGGCATTTGGGGAGGATATATAGGAGAAGGAGCGAAAACAGTTTTGCCTTCTAAAGCTTACGCTAAAATCTCTATGAGATTGGTCCCTCATCAAGTAAGCCAAGAGATTACAGAGCTATTCACCAAACATTTCAATGCCATAGCTCCGGCTTCAGTAAAAGTAAAAGTTACACCGCACCATGGAGGTGAGGCAGCTGTTATTTCCACAGACTCGCCAGCTTATCGTGCGGCAAGTAAGGCATTCGAAGAAGCATGGGGTAAAACACCGATCCCTACGAGAGAAGGAGGAAGTATTCCGATAGTGGCACTTTTCCAAAAAGAACTTAAGCTTGATCCTATCTTGATGGGATTTGGTCTGGATGCAGATGCTATCCACTCGCCAAATGAGAGCTATGGTCTTTTCAACTTTTATAAAGGAATAGAAACGATTTCTCATTTCTATCGGTTCTTCACGGAATCGCACGTCTAGTTGTTCAAAATGCAATTAAGAAAAACCCTACTCTTCCTTTTTGTTTTTTGGAGCTTTGGAGCTTCAAGTCAGATCCAAGAACCAGCCAAATGGAAGGTAAGTCTGAGCAATGATTCGCCGCAAAAAGGAGAGGAAGTTGAAGTGATTTTTGATGTGAGCATAAACGCAGACTGGTATCTCTATTCATCAGACTTTGATCCTGATTTGGGGCCCATGGTTACTACAATGTTATTTGATAGTGGCGCGACATTCGTACTCTTAGGTGAGCTTATTCCTGTAAATCCCTTAAAGAGCTATGACTCACTTTGGGAAGGGGAATACACCTACTTCAAAAAGAAGGCGCAGTTCATCCAGAAAATCAAGATCCTTTCTGAAGACTATAAGATCTCTGGTTACTACAGTTATCAGGTTTGTTCCGATGTGAGTGGCCTTTGCATTCCCTTTGAGACAGATTTTGAGCTGGTCAATAAAGCAACAAAATCAAAAGTAGAAGTTGATGATTCCAGTCTTCTGGCAACTCGAAGCAATAATGATCCCTATTCATTGTGGTCTTTTATGCTTGTAGCTTTCCTTGCTGGTTTGGCAGCTTTGCTTACGCCTTGCGTTTTCCCAATGATCCCAATGACGGTTACATATTTCACTGGTCGTGATCATAACAAGCGCGGGAGATTCTTCAACAGTTTGTTTTACGGCTTTTGCATCATTCTGATCTACTCTTTAATAGGAGCTGTGCTTACTCCATTTATGGGACCAGAGACAGCCAATGACTTAGCTACGGGATGGCTTCCAAATGTCATTTTCTTTATTGTGTTCATAGTATTTGCACTTTCGTTTTTTGGTTTGTTTGAGATCACCCTGCCTCACAAGTGGGTTAATAAAGCAGATAAACTTGGAGATAAGGGTGGTTTGTTGGGCATATTCTTCATGGCACTCACGCTCGTCTTGGTGTCTTTTTCTTGTACGGGCCCCATAGTGGGCAGTATCTTGGTAGAGTCTGCAGGTGGCCTTTCTTTAAAACCTGTTTTGGGGATGTTCGCTTTTTCAGCCGCTTTTGCCATCCCTTTCGCACTTTTCGCTTTTTTCCCTAACTGGCTCAATTCTCTACCTAAGTCTGGAGGATGGCTCAATGTAGTTAAGGTTGTTTTGGGGTTTTTAGAATTAGCCTTGGCTTTCAAATTCTTGAGTATTGCAGATCAGGCCTATCACTGGGGTATTTTGGATCGAGATATCTATCTCGCTATTTGGATTGTGATCTTTAGTATGCTTGGCTTGTACCTTTTGGGTAAGATCAAATTAAAAAGTGATAGCAATCAAGAACATATTAGCGTAGCGAGATTGATTTTATCTATATGTACTTTCACTTTCGTGGTTTATTTAATTCCAGGATTGTTCGGAGCGCCACTGAAAGCTTTAGCTGGTTATTTGCCACCAATGCATACACATGATTTTGTATTGGGAAAGGAGACATCCAGCAACCCTTCGTTGGTTTCTTTAAATGAAAGCTGTGAAACCCCGCTTTACAGCGACATCCTTCATTGGCCGCATGAGCTTAATGGCTATTTTGATTACGATCAGGCGCTGGCTTGCGCCAAAAGTCTTAATAAACCAGTTTTTGTTGACTTCACAGGTCATGGGTGTGTGAATTGCCGGGAGATGGAAGCTCGGGTGTGGTCTGAGCAGCCAGTATTGGACAGACTCAATAGGGATTATGTGCTCCTCGCGCTTTATGTAGATGACAAGACTGAGCTTTCTGAAAAGGACTGGTACACCTCTGATTATGATCAAAAGCTAAAGAAAACAATAGGCAAACAAAACGCTGATTTCCAGATCACCAGATTTGGAAACAATGCTCAGCCATTTTACGTTTTGCTCGACTCAGAAGGGGAAATACTCCTAAAGCCAAAGGCTTATGATATGAATGTTGATAATTTTGTTGAATTCCTTGAAAGTGGGAAAAGAGCATATATCGAGAAATCTTCCAAATAACTTTTTGAAATGTTAAAGAAAATTGGGCTAGGCCTAATCGTCCTCATAGGGGTTGTGCTGTTGTGGTTTGCGAAGGAGATAAGAACTTCCAAGAAGGTAGTGCACCAAGAAGTACCTGTAGATAGTGTGGAGACTATCACTATAGAGCCTCATCTTTTATATGGGATTGCTATTGATTCTTTTGATGTATATCAAGGCAAAGTCAAGTGGACACAAAATCTTTCCGGAATTTTAGACAATTATAGCATCACGCGGGAGCAGATTTATCAACTGGCCAATGCATCAAAAGGGGTGTTTGATGTGAGAAAGCTCAAGGCAGGGTATCCGTACACGGTTATTTACGAAAGAGATGAGCACAAAACAGCCAGACAGCTAATATTTGAGCCTGATGCTACCCAGTATGTCATTTTTAATCTTGCTGACTCAGTATATGTTGAAGCAATTTCTCGTCCTAAGTTTACTGAGGAGGTTACAATGATTGCCACTGTTGAGTCAAGTGTCTATGAAGCTGTAGTTGATCAAGGAGCCTCGCCTTTGTTAGTCAATATGTTGGTGGACATTTTTGCTTGGCAAGTTGATTTCTTCCGCATTCAGAAGGGGGATGAATTTCGCGTGATATATGAGCAAACTTCTGTTGACGATAAGGTTGTAGATATAACAAAAATCAAGGGTGCATATTTCAAGCATTTCGGTAAGGAATACTATGCAGTAAATTATGATCAAGGGGGACAACAGGACTATTTTGATGAAGATGGCAACAGCCTAAGAAAGACTTTTTTAAGAGCACCACTTAATTATTCCCGTATTAGCTCTCGGTACAGCCTAAAGAGGTTTCATCCTGTTCAAAAAAGATATAAAGCGCACCTTGGTACGGACTATGCTGCTCCCACAGGGACTGAGATAAGAAGCGTAGGTGATGGAGTAGTTTTAGAAGCAAAGTACAATGGGAATAATGGCAACTATGTCAAAATCCGACATAATAGTAACTATACGACTCAGTATCTCCATATGTCGAAAATTGCTAGGGGAATGAAGCCTGGTGTTTCCGTAAGGCAGGGCCAGACGATTGGCTATGTGGGAAGTACCGGACTGGCTAATGGTCCGCATCTATGCTTTAGGTTTTGGAAAAATGGCGTTCAAGTGGATGCACTTAAGGTAGATCTCCCTCCTTCGGAACCAATCGACCCAAGAAAACTTGAAGGATTTTTACATACTAAAAATGCCACGCTATACCATTTGAAGAATATCAGTGCTAAGTACGAACCTACTCTAGAGCTAGAAATTCCAGTTACTGGAAGTATAAGTAAGTAAAATCATCACCTAAAATCACCTAGATTTTAATTATTGGGGATAATTCCTTTAATTTGGTTGGTGATGAAACTTAGGAACTTACACAGAGGCAGTTTTAGTGCTGCTTTAGTCTTGCTCACCTTTTGTTGTTATGCGCAAGAGACAGAGGAATTTGTGAAAGTCACAGGCAAAGTTCTCGGCTCTGTAGACTCTTCAGCAACCGCAGCAAATATCCTTTACGAAAAAATGCCTTATTATGATGACATGGGTACCGCTAGCTCTGGGGCTGATGGAGCATTTGAATTCCATTTGGTAAAAGGAACTAATTATGTTTTCACACTTACTCAAAGTGGTTTTATAAAAACAGAACGGCAAGTGTTAGTGGAGGATTCAAATGGTGATGGAAGCATGAATGTTATTCTATTTATAGAGGCTGTCGCTGCTGAGGAAGTACCAGAAGTTATTTCTTTGAATAATTTGATCTTCACTAGAGGGAGTGATCAAATCTCGGAATCCTCATTTTCTGAACTTGATGATTTAGTTGGCTATTTGGAGAGAAATCCAAATATGACAATCCAACTCGAAGGCCACACTGATTTTGATGGCAATGAGGAAGCAAACATGAAGCTATCAGAGGCTCGGGTAGATTCCGTAAAGGCCTATTTATCTGATCAAGGAGTGAAAAAGAGCCGCGTTCTCACCAAAGCTTTTGGAGGTACACAACCGCTGTTCATGGAGCGTACAGCTGAGGCAAAGGCCAAGAATAGACGTGTAGCAGTTCGCGTACTCAGGAGATAATACAGACTTAAGATGAAAAAACTTTTACTTTTCGCGCTAAGCGGCGTGCTATGTTCTTCTTGGACATTTGGTCAGGAAACTGTTGTTTGGGGCACACAAGTTGTCGATGTATCTAGTGAATATTCTCCTCTTGAGTATTCGGCCATTCAGGCACTTCATAAACCGAATGTTTATCCAGGTGGTGGTGATAATCCGAATGCATGGAGACCTAAGAATGACAATCGCGAAGAGTTTATAATGGTATCTTTTGATAAACCTATAAAAGCTAAGCAGGTAGCAATCTCTGAATCCGAAAATCCTGGTGCGGTTACCAAAGTTTATGCATATGATGTTGAGTACAATGAATATACTTTATTTGATTTGACGCCAAGGCCAATACCTTTGGAGAGCAGGTTATTGAATCTTTTCTTCGAGGACACCCCGTATGAAATCTATGCCGTAAAAGTTTTCATCGACGGTGAAGCAGTCCCAGGATACAATGCTATAGACGCAATTGGAATATCCGCATCTAATTTGCCTATCTCTGTGCTTATTAATCTAGCTAGAGGGATTGCTCAAGGTAAGGAAGCCGATAAACTTTCCAGTGATGTAAATAGCACCTATGCAGAACATAGCCCTATAATTTCACCAGATGGTAATCGTCTTTATTTTAGTAGAAGCTATCATCCGGATAACGTGGGTGGGATTGATGATATCGAAGATATCTGGGTATCTGAGAAAGACCCGAAAACAGGAGATTGGATACCAGCAAAGAATGTTGGTCCTCCTTTGAATACAGAAGGACCTAATTTCATTACATCGGTAACAGTTGTCAACGGAGAGGAAACCTTGGTCTTGGGAAATAGGTATGGTAAAAAGGGGCGTATGTATTCTGGTGTCTCTATGGCTAAACGAGTTGGGGACAAATTCGACAAACCTGAGTCTGTCGAGATACTCAATGACTACAATTATGCACCTAAAGTTGATTATTTTCTTACTTCCTCAGGGGAGGCAATGATTATGTCTTCAGAGCGTGATGACTCCTACGGAGGTCGTGATTTGTATGTTACTTTCAAAGATGGCGTTGGTTGGAAGGAGCCAAAAAATCTTGGAAAAGATATTAATACAGCTTCGGATGATTTTTCACCATTCCTTTCTTCGGATGGAAAAATCCTTTATTTCTCCTCATCCGGCTATAGAGGCTATGGAGGTTCTGATATTTACGTTTCAATTAGACTAGATGATACTTGGGAAAGCTGGTCAGTGCCTGAGAACCTTGGCTCTAGTGTTAATTCAGCAGGGAATGATCAATATTTTAGTATTCCAGAGTCTGGCCAACATATCTATTTTTCAAGGGGAGTTTCCAATGATGATACTGATATATTCAGATTTAAGGCGGACGACATCTTCATTGATCCAGATAGCCCACTAATGGCCTCTGTATCGCATCTTACAGCGAGTAGGGCAGATGAATTTTTTAGGTATGTATACGGTAAAGTTATCGATGAAGGGACCTCTCTAGCTGTTGCTGATGTGGATATAATTCTTGAAAGACTTCCAGATGGTGTGGATATGGGCAAAGTCAAAAGTAATGCTAAGGGAGAATATAGAATGAGTGTTCGAGGTGGGGCTAAATACGGATTAAATGCAAATTTGAATGGTTATTTATCTACCGGGATGAATTTTGACCTCAATAGTCTAAAAAGGAATGATACACTTAATGTTGACATGCTTTTATCGAAAATAGAGGTGGGTGCGAAAGTCGTTTTAAACAATATATTCTTTGATTTTGATAAAGTAACTCTTCAAACTTCTTCTTATCCCGAGATGAGTAGGTTGGTGGAGCTTATGAAAAGTGGAGGAATCCAAAAGGTAGAGGTATCTGGACATACAGATTCCGTAGGAGATGAGGTTTACAATCAAAAGTTGTCAGAGCGACGTGCTCAGGCGGTGGTCAATTATATGCGAAAAAGTGGAATAAGTGACGATCGTGTAATAGCTGTTGGATATGGAGAAACGAAACCGATAGCTGAGAATGACACCAAAGAGAATCGAAGTAAAAACAGAAGGGTGGAGTTCAAAATATTTGAGTAATATCTTAAAAGTTGATTGCTAAATGTTGCTCAAACTCAAGGCTAATTTCATACATCCTACTACTAGGATAGAGGTATTCCGCTTTCGCTAATAGATTACTCGCTTCTGGATACCTTTCCTTATTATAAGCATCTATCGCTAGGTTGAAATACTGCAATCCTGCAAGTTGAAGAAGGGTAATCTTGTTTTCATGGGAACTTTCATACTGACGCAGATTAGCTTGACTCATTTCATTACTGGATATTTTGCCTTTCGATAAAGAATAGGCTTCAAGCATTTTATCAATTACTTTTTCCTCTTTTTCAAAACCAAAAAATGGATCGGTAGATTCAAAGAGATACCGCTCATTATCCAATGTGGCAACAATAAGTACGTGGTAATCATATTCATATATTTCGAAAGAGATATCGAGTTGTTTTAGAATTACCGCAAAAAACGCTGTACCAGTTAAGCAATCATAAGTTCCATTTTCTAAAAGATCAGCTAAAGTCACATAGTTGGTATACCATTTCAGCTTTTTTTTATGAGTAAGATAGAATGCTTTCTCAAGTAGCCTTTCTGTAGTCTTACCACCAATTTTAGATTTTATCCTTTCTACTGTTTGTTCAATCTTATCCTCATAAACTTTATAATTATTAAAATCTACAGTCGGATCTGATGCTAAAAGGATTTTTAAAGGATCGTTAGAAGACAAAGCGTAGGATTCAAAATCAGAATGAAAAGTGAAATCCTGAGAGCATGCGGCATTTATGCTGAAGAGGTTTATGACAAAGAATGAAAGTAGCGCATGATTCATAGAAGCTGGGCTGACATATGTTATCTAAATGTTACTTAAAAGTTAATAAATAGTTTCAATGTTACCTAATTGTTAAGCAAACATTTACAAAATCAGAGATAATTGAATTATTCATGAACAAGAAATGCGCTTTCTTACCACTGACGAATTGAAAAATATCCGATCGATAAGGTAAGCTGAGACAATCGAGAAATTAGATGAACTCATGGCTCTGTGTAACCCCCTTCCTTTAGTCGTGCAAAAAGTCTAGTGAAATGAACATGAGGACTGACTATTCCCGATTATGTTTTTCTCCAAACAAAGGATTTAAAAAGACCATCATCAAATGAATGCATAAGCTATTTTAGTATTATTTTAGCATCTTATGAAAAACCTCATTCTCATTCTTCTACTCGCATTGATATATTCATGTACTGGAGTATCCGAAAAACCCTCTGAATGGGAGGGTGAATGGAAAGCACTATGGGAAACTGATCCAGCTTCTTTTGAAGGGATTGAAGGTATCACTGATTTCACCATGCCTGGTAAAATCACATTTTTAAATGATTCAGTGACTATTAAAGCTTTCGGCTTTGAAGGTTGCGTTTTTAGTAAGGACACATTGGACCACTCTCTGATGTGGAAAGTGAGCAACGATTCCTTGATTTTGATCAATGATGAATCTACTCCAGGGATGGTCTATCAAATAGTGGAAAAGGGAGAAAGCAAAGTTAGACTTCAGTTAATGGAGGATATCTTTCTTACGCTAACCAAATAGGCATTTAGAATCCGACAGTTTTCTTAAGCGGATACTTCTATAGATCCATTTAGGCAATTTCTCTCTGAGCTTGTTCGCATTTTGATCATAAGATGGTCAATCTAGAGTGTGCGTACTAGCAATTGAAAAATTTACCCTAGAGTCTTTTGAACCCCATTTTTTACGGGTCAAATGGTGGATTCTTCTATGAAACTTAACCACCATAATGTGGCATCACGTCCATTCCTGATTAATTTACTAGTTCATATTCAAATTCCTCAATAATGAAAAAAGTATTCATAGTACTCGCATCACTTCTCGGTATCATTTTTCTTGCGCTGATACTCATTCCTATTATTTTCAAAGATGACATTCAGGCGGCCATTGATAAAGAAATGGATAACGCACTCAATGCCGAAGTGTATTACGATGTTGATGCACTTAGTTTGTCACTCATTAAGAGCTTTCCAAATCTTTCTCTTTCTATGTCAGATTTTGGTATTGTCGGTATTGATCAGTTTGCGAGAGACACGCTTTTTTCCGTGAAGGAATTTAATATTACCATAGATATAATGTCTGTGATCAATGGGGATCAGATCAAAATAGTGAACGTGGCTTTAGCCAATCCGAATATTAAGGTCCTTGTTTTGGCAGATGGCACAGCAAATTATGATATAGCCAAACCAAGTGAGGAAGTTGTGGAAGAAACAGAAGAGGCCTCAGCGCCTTTGGCTATCCAGATACAAGGATGGCAAATCACTGATGGGACTTTGATCTATGATGACCAGACACTTCCTATGAGACTGGGTATTAGTGGACTTAATCATTCGGGCTCTGGAGACTTTGCTCTAGACATCTTCGATATGATCACTCAAACAACTATCAGTGAGTTTGATCTGTCATATGATGGAGTAGAATATATCTCTAATAAAAAATTGAACGCAGATATCATAATGGAGATGGATCTGAGCAACATGAAATTCACCTTCAAAGAAAACAAAGTAGCCATTAATGATTTTGGCTTTTCATTCGATGGATTTGTGTCTATGCCAGCAGATGATATAGATATGGAAATCAATTACGGAGGGAAAGACATAAGTCTAGCAAGTATACTTTCTCTGGTGCCAGGGGATTATGAAGAATACCTAACAGGTGTTACGGCAAATGGGCTTGTAGCCTTTGAAGGCTACGTGAAAGGCACTTATAATGATTCAAGCATGCCTCAAGTAGCCTCTACTTTTAGCATAGCTGATGGCTCCATCAAATATGCGGATTATCCGATACCGATGAATGATATCCAAGTAAGCGCGAAGTTTGACTATCCTTCCGCCGATCTGAGAGAGACCAGCTTTGTGATGGACAAGTTTCATATGATGCTAGATGGAGAGGAGCTTACAGCTTATTTGCTTTTTAAGGATTTGGAAGATTACTACTGGGACTTCCGGGTGGACGGTAACATGGATTTAGAAAAAATCACCAAAATAGTAAAGCTTGAAGACATGGCCCTTCGCGGTAAAATCAATGCGAAAATTAGCACAACTGGGCGTATGTCAGATCTCGACGCTGAACGCTACGAGCTACTAGCGACTACTGGCAGCATATCGATAGAGGATCTTTATTATGAAAGCAGCGATTTGCCACAAGGCTTTGGTATAGCTGAATCCAAAATGACCATTGATCCTGAAGCGATTAATTTGGCTTCCTTCAAAGGCAATGCCGGCAAGACTGACCTTAATATGGATGGTGAGATCACAAACTATTTGCAATACGCTTTGTCAGATTCAGCTATGCTCTTAGGCCAACTTAATTTTTCTTCCTCTTTGGTGGATGCCAATGAGTGGATGGTGGCCGATGACACCACTCTTGTAGAAGAAGATACTTCTGCACTTGAGATCGTGCGCATTCCTGAAAATATCGATTTTATATTGGTTTCTTCTATTGATAAAATACTCTACGATGACTTGGTCATGAGTGATTTCAACGGAAAATTAATTGTAAAGGAAGGAGCGGTATTTATGGACAAAGTAGGTTTCAATATGCTTGGTGGTGGTTTCGTGATGAACGGATCTTACCAATCTGCGATTAGTCTTCCAAAGCCACTTTATGATTTTGATTTTGCAATTAAAGAGTTACCAATAGCCGCTGCATTTCAGTCTTTTGTGACGGTACAGAAACTTGTACCCGTAGCAGAGAAAATGACTGGTAAGTTCTCAACCGATTTCAAAGTTGGAGGAAGCCTCGGTGAAGATATGATGCCAATCTATGAAGACATGCAAGGCGCAGGTTTGATAAAAATAGCTCAAGCAGCAGTGAGTGATGTAAAGCTTCTTTCGGCTGTTTCTAACATGACAAAACTCAACAATTCAGACGGTGAGGTTAGCCTAAAAGATTTACTACTATCTGCTGAGATCAAGAGTGGTCGACTCTATGTTGAGCCATTTGACATGACTATCGGCGGGAGAAAAGCAACTATTGGTGGAAGTACGGGTGTAGATGGTAGTTTGGACTATGCCATGGCAATGAATGTTCCTTCAGGACAAGTAGGAGACGCGCTTAACAGTGCACTCGCCTCCGTGCCAGGTATGAGTAATGCGATAGGTAACGATATTACAATGAACCTCGGTATATCTGGGACCTACGATGAGCTGAAAGTAAAGTTACTCAGCGCAAATCCAACTGGCGCATCTGGGAGCGGAGTAAAAGATGCTTTGAAACAACAAGCGGCGGATAAACTGAATGAGCAAAAGGAGGCTGCCACTGCGAAAGTAGAGGCTGCAAAGGATTCTGTGTCAGCTGTAATCAATGAGAAGAAAGAAGAAGTAAAAGAAGAGATCAAGGAAGAAGTGGATAAAGCAAAAGAAGAAACAACTGACAAGGCAAAAGATGCGCTGAAAGGTCTGCTTAAGAAAAAAACAGGAGGAGGTTAAACACCTCCTCCAATACTTTCTAGAATTTAATGGTGTAAACAATATTCGGGATCATTGGTAGCTGAGTGCTTTTTTCGATTTCTTCAGTTGCCTGATTGTAATAGGTACGAATCACCGCGCTATTGTTTGTGGCGTTATTGAAATCTATTTTGAATTCTCGTGTGGTATTTCTTTTGTTCTTTCTGGTTCCAAAAGAAAGGTTCGCAAAGAAAACATCATCACCACTTAGTGAATAGGGACTATCTTCAAACACAGTAGTTTCCATGTTTTGAGAAGCCACTAGATCGATTGGTGTATATGGCGTCCCTCCTAAAAGGCTAATTTTTGTATTAACAAAGAAGACTTTGTCCTTTCCTGATTTTCTATAGGCAAATTCCTTTCCTCCAATCATATTGAAAATGTAATTACCATTATAAGCTGTCGATCGCTCAATACCATCACCTGCAGTATAAAATGAGTTGTAAATGGAGAGCGTACTCATATAATAAAAACCACGATTGAAGAAACACTCAAGGGTGAACTCTAATCCATAATTTTGGCCTGTTCCTTTGTTGACCAATGCCGTATTAGCATATGTGTCAATGTCGTTTATCAGAGAGTACGAGCTTGTGTTTGAGTCTTCTATGGGCACATCTTAAAGTTGCTGATAGTAGAGCTCGGACTTGAAATGTGTATTTGCATTTATTTGATAATCATAACCAAACACATAATGCGCAGCTTTTGGAAGTGTGAGTGTCCGGTTGGGTTGCGTAAAGGAATTCTCGTTAGGCACTTTTGCCAAATAAGTAGAAATGCTTCCCAATTGGCTATGAATACCAAAAACCAGCATTTAGGCTGTGCTTTTTTGACACGTCCCACTTTATGCCCACCCGAGGTTCTATTGTATAGGATTGATTGAAATCAAAGTATGTAGAATGTAGACCTGAGGTCATTGTGATCTGCTCATTGAACCGATATTTCCAACTCACAAAACCCTGAATTCCTGTTGCTGAACCTTTATCAGAAAGAACAGATTGTAATGCTTTTGCCTCCGCGGAATATTCTTGAGCGTTAAGATTATAGCCATAAAAGGAAAGGATTAACCCGGCCTCAGCTTTGTTTTTACTATTCCATTTGTAGTTGATAAGGTGCGAATAGTTGATTTGTCAATTTGTGATCCGAAAGTTTCATAAAATTCCCCTTGGTCATCTGTGAATTCATCCCGTGCTCTTAGTCTTGTGCCGGAAAGTGAAATGGTGTTTTTGTTTGATGCTCTTTCTCCAAAAAAGTAGAGATGACAGATTCCCAGTACACCCAAGTCACTATCAAATATGCCTCGATATGCTGGTTCTCCACTTTCAAAAGCTTGCTCGCCAATTATGCTAGAAATACCCCCAGGCCCGAATATCGAGATTTGTTGATTATCCTTAATGGGTAGATTCACATTAAAGGATACATCTTGATATTTTGGCACCCCACCAAAATCCACAAGTCCAAAATCGTCCAGTAATTGTAGTGAACTGTATCTATAATTGGCAATATACGATCCTCGATAACCCTCTTTAAAGGGGCCTTCGGCTGTAAAGTCCAGCCAAAGAACACCCGCTGATGCGGTGTATTCTTTGGCTTCATTGTTACCCTTTTTAAATCTAATACACCAGAAGGCGCATTACAAAACTCAGGAGCAAACGCACCGGTATAAAAATCTGAATTATAGAGCATGTTGCTATTGAGTGCGTTCACTGGTCCACCTGTAGATCCTTCATCAGCAAAGTGATTTGGGTTAGGGATTTCTACTCCCTCAAGTCGCCATAGAATTCCTTTGGGTGAATTTCCTCTTACCACGATATCGTTATCACCTTCGGCATTTGCCGAAACACCAGCAAAGGCGGAAACCATCCGAGCAGGATCATTGAATGAGCCAGCATATCGCAAGGTTTCTTCTACTGAAAAAGAGCATGCACTTATAAGCGCCATTTCATTGAGTACCTCACCACGTTTATTTGTGGCTGTGACCTCAACAGCATCTAGGTTTTCAATTGATTCTACCATCGATATATTCAATATAACCTCTTTGGCAGCTGTGAGGAGGATACTTGGGATGACCTGCTCTTCATATCCAGTTGATCTGGCGAGGATATTGCAACGCCTTAGTGTCATGTTTAGAATTTTAAAGTCACCATTGAGATCAGTGACCGCACCAATTATTTGATTTGAGTCCATTATCTGTGCTGTAGCACCGATAATTGGGCTCTT
This sequence comes from Marinoscillum sp., assembly GCA_047633875.1. Lineage (GTDB taxonomy): Bacteria > Bacteroidota > Bacteroidia > Cytophagales > Cyclobacteriaceae > Marinoscillum. Next base: position 30,217 of record JBLIFO010000013.1, read on the forward strand.
GGAATCAACATCTAGGATAGTACCACGCAGTGTTTGGGTAGACTGAGCCCAAGGAGTGACGTAAAAAAGAGTAAAAGTAAAAAAGGGTAAAATGGATTTGATTTTGATCTGGCTTTATTAAAGTTTCAGTATCAAGAAACCTAACAAGCCAGTTACCCCCACTTGAGTTTTAATATTCCCAGAGATCAGTCAATTTATAAGGAGAGCCATTCGAGGTGAATTCGTCTCCTTTAAAGTAGCGATATTTAGAAAGCACGATCAGCGAACGAAGATCCTCACGGTCAATGTTTACTTCTTCCGCACCTAGGTTTTCTTTCATGTGTTCTTCGTTCGAGGCTTTCACGATTGCAGCCGTTTTACGTTTCAGGGCAAAGGCTATTAATGCCTGAGCTTCTGTGCACCCATGTTTTTTAGCTATTTCCGTAATTGCTGGTTCTGTAAGTAAAAAGGGCTCATTGGGGTGGGTATACTTGGCTTCCCTGCCTGGCGAACCAAGTGGGGCAAAAGCTGTCATCAAAATCTTATTTAACCTGCAATAATCATAAAGAGATTGTTGTGGGAGATAGGGATGCCATTCGCATTGGTTGATTTCAGGCGGCATCATGCAATCATTGAGCACTTGCTGTACCCGGGCAATATTGAAGTTGCTTAGGCCGATGTGTCTGGTAAGTTTGGCGTCTTGACAATCTTCCATTCCAGTCCAAGTATCCTCCATAGGAGCGTCCATTTCTTCGAGATAGTCTTCTGACCGTTCAGGAAATTTTACTTTTTTCTCAAACGAAACTGGCCAATTGATCAAAAACAAATCCAGATAATCTAGATTCATTTTATCCAAGATTTTCTCACAGGCAGGTTCCACATCGTTGTACCTATGGCGGTCATTCCAAAGTTTGGAGGTAATCCAGAGGTCTTTTCTAGTGACCTCACCAGCCTTGATGGCGTCTTTTATTGCTTTGCCTATAGCTTCTTGATTATCAAAAATGGGGGCACAATCAAAATGTCGATAGCCAATCCTGATAGCTTTACGGATGACATCATACGCATCATCGAATGAAAGGTAATAAGTGCCAAATCCAATCATTGGCATTTCATCGCCGTTGCTATACTTTAGGAATTTCAAATTCTTGCGTTAAATGTTACTTGATAAATGTAACAATACTATTGCAATTATTTTACCCGTTTCATCTGGAACACTTCTGTATCTATCTCATCTCCGTTTTTCAACTTCAGGGTAATCACCATTTCATCCTCAGAGTGCTGCTCGTAGGTTAGACCTTTTAGGACGACTTTACCTTTCTCAAAAGAGACTTTTTCAAAGGTCATGTACTCACCTTTTTCTTCCCAACCGACCATGTCAGGGCTGTAATGCTTGAGTTTCATGCCTAAACTATCTAGCACCCAAAACTCATAAAAGCTCACACTCGAGGAATCCCCAATATGTCTGAACATTCCCATGATGGTACCATTCTCATCTGGACTTGACCAGACTTCTTCAAGGATTCCACCGAAACCCTCGCCTTTCCAAGTACCTGTCAGCCATGAAAAACTTACATCGGATGAATCTGATTCAAGAGACTGGATTTTGTTTGTTTTTTCGTCACCTTTTGAGGCACAGCTCAATAGTAAACTTGCGAAGCATATTAATAATGCGGTTTTAAAGAGATGCTTCATGAGGTTTTTTTAAGTGTCAAGTCTATTGAACAAGGCGAAATATAAAGAACTAAATACCTACCGAAAAGATGGATTACTCTTTAATTACCCTCATAGCCACTTGATCATCAAGCTTTATTGCAATTATATGAATACCAGACTCCAAACCTTCAAGATTCAATATTTGCTTGTTGAATCCATTTGAAATTTTTATCCTCTTTTCTAATAAAGCTTGATCATTAAGGTTAAAAACAGATACACTTGAAGAGTCTACCACATTGCTAGAAAAGGATATGTTAGCAAATGAATCTGTTGGGTTGGGAAAAACTGCTGTTTCGCATATTTCACCCTCTTGGCAATACACTTTGAGATCATCTTCTTTGCTACTAAAGAATATAGATAAGATGAAGAGTAAGTGAA
>JBLIFO010000014.1:0-30171 GCA_047633875.1 Marinoscillum sp.
GAACCCAATGAATTTGAAGTGGCGGAAATAGGTGGGACATTGATTCCTTTATCCACTATTCCAGATAATGCAGATCAAATATCAAAAGATAAACAAGTTGTCATCCACTGCCGAAGTGGTAAACGAAGTGCAAATGCGATTCAGTTTCTAGAGCAACAGCATGGTTATGACAATCTTTATAACCTTGTGGGAGGTATTCTAGCTTGGTCAGATGAGATCGATCCTAGTGTTCAGAAGTATTGATTTTGAAAACTAATGGAATAGAAACCGGCTCTTAATAAGGGTCGGTTTTTTTTGATTTAAATCAATTTGAAAAATGAGGTTTACAAATTCCAAATCCTATTTTTAATCTTGTCCATCTCTGCTTTCATCTCCTTGTAGCCAATATTAAAAATCTCCTTGGGATGTTTGAAATCAAACAAGGCGTACTCGGAGGATTCTTTTATTTCCAGAAAGAAGTCACATTTTTCACCATTGGAAATCACACTGTTGCCAGCAATGATCTCAAAGCATCTATATGCGATTACTTTTACTCCGCTTAGATCATTTACCTCTTGAAAATGATATCCATTGATGCCGATAATAAAATCGCAAGTTTCCTTGAGGGGTTCTACCAATAGGTTATTAATGACTCTACCGTCTACATATTGATAGTCACCTATCTTGACAGGTTTCATCAGTAAGGGTACCGCGGATGAGGCACCTGCTATTTTAGAAAGCATACCTACTTCGAATATTTCGAAAGTCCCTTTGTTCAGATTTGTTGCACCGATTGTCAGTTTGATTTCTAAATCCTCCATCTTATCCGAGCCACAGTTTTCTTTAATGATTTTCTGAAAATGGTCAGTATCTACTAGGCCCGAGTCAAAGCGCTCAAATTTTACCAGCTCTAGCAAGGAGTCAATTTTGAAATAGCTCAATATATCGTCTGCACTATTACCTGCGCAATAGAGGGCCCCCACGATAGCTCCTGCGCTGATTCCAGTCATGTGATGTGGCACAATGTCTGCTTCGCGTAGTGCCTTCAACGCACCAACATGTGATGCACCAAGCGCACCACCGCCCGAGAGAGCAATTCCTATTTTTATCTTATCAATACTCGCTATTCAATCTGTTGGTTAAGGAGGCCAAAATCAACCTATCTCTTCGTAATAATACCTTTCGCTTATGTCCATCCATCCTTTGAGGTTAGATCGGAAAGTCGTGTAGTGCTCATGCACTCTTTTGGTGAATGGATCATTAGCCGTAAGATCGCCGAGGACTTCATCAGACGCTTTGCGTAGACCGTCCATCACTTCTTTCGGGAATGGCCGGATGTCCACATCGCTTTCCTGACGGATTTTCGATAAGTATTCGGCGTTTTTTGCGTCGGATTCTGCCATCATCCAACCGTTCAGTCGATAGCAAGCAGTACGGAGAATTTCCTGTAAGTCGATGGGCAAGCTTTCAAATTTTGGTTTGTTGACAATCATTTCCAAGGCAGGACCAGTCTCTTGCCATCCGGGATAGTAGTAGTATTTGGCCACTCGGTGCAAGCCCATTATATAGTCGTGATAGGGTCCTATCCACTCCGTAGCGTCCAATACCCCTCGTTCCAAGTTGGTGTAGATTTCTCCTCCCGATACAAGCATAGGCGTGCCCCCCGCTTTCGCGAAAACCTTACCACCCAGCCCAGGGATTCTCATTTTCAATCCTTGCAAGTCAGCAAGTGAATTCACCTCTTTATTGAACCAACCTCCCATCTGGACACCTGTGTTTCCACAAATAAATGGCTTGAGATTGAAAGGTGCATAGAGCTCCTCCCAAAGAGCCATGCCTCCACCAGAGATAATCCATGCACTCATCTGCTGAGCATTCATGCCAAAAGGCACGGCAGTGAAAAACGGCGCTGCTGGCAGCTTGCCCGCCCAATAGTATGCTGCGCCATGGTTCATCTCCACCGCGCCATTACTCACCGCATCGAATCCCTCTAAAGCAGGGATTAGCTCACCTCCACCAAAAACGGTAATGTCTAGCCGACCACCAGACATCTGTCTTACCCAATGCGCTAGCATCTTGCATCCTTCACCTAATACTGGAAAATTTGGGGGCCAGGTAGTGGTCATTTTCCACTTGTAGGTTTTCTCAAAGTTGATATTGATTGACTTCTCCTTTGGGTCTATACAGGCGCCTAAACCAATCGCAGTGACCCCCAAGGCGGTAGTAGATGTTTTGATGAATTTTCGTCGGTCGGTCATGCCTAATTATTTTGGATAGGGAAAGTAGCAAAAAACGAACTTGTCTCAAGGAAGTAAAATGAAAAATCACGAGTGTCTCTCCTGACTATTTCCCGAAAGGGTTACTTGAAACTGCCGTAATGGCTTACTGAAGCAGATAATTGAATTTTTTCGAGACAAAATGACTTGAAAAATCACCTAAAGCTTAATGGAATACCTTTTGATTATAGGCACTCGAACATTGCTTATAGATCATGAATTATAATAACTATACAATCAAATCTCAGGAGGCTTTACAGAAGGCCACCGAGATCGGCAATACATACGAACATCAAGTAGTAGAAACAGGTCATTTGATGATGGCTATTCTGCAGGCTGATGAAAACCTGATCACCTTTCTACTAAAGAAACTTGGTGCTACCAAGCTGCAGCTTACAGCAAAGCTGGAAGAGTTGATCAAGACCTACCCGAAAGTATCAGGTGGACAACCTTATTTATCCAGCAACACCCATCAAGCGCTTAAAAAGGCGGAAAATTATCTCAAGGATTTTGGTGACGAATTTGTCGCTGTGGAGCATCTGATATTGGGATTGCTAGCAGGAAGTGATAAAACTGCCCAGATACTGAAAGACTCGGGTTTTGAGCAAAAGTCACTCATTCAAGCCATCAAAGAATTGAGAAAAGGTGATCGCGTCACGGATCAAAATGCGGAATCAAAGTACCGCTCACTGGAGCGATACTCTATCAACCTCAATGAGCAGGCTAAGAAGGGTAAGATTGACCCTGTGATTGGTAGAGACGAAGAAATCAGACGTGTGCTGCAAATTCTTGCTCGTCGTACCAAAAACAACCCAATGCTCATTGGTGAGCCAGGGGTGGGTAAGACGGCTATTGTAGAAGGGATGGCTCAGCGGATAGTTGATGGTGATGTACCAGAAAACTTGAAGTCTAAGTTGATTATCTCCCTTGACATGGGACTGTTGGTAGCAGGAGCTAAATACAAGGGTGAATTTGAAGAAAGACTAAAGTCAGTTATCAAAGAAGTGACAGATAGTGAGGGCGAGATTATTCTTTTCATAGATGAGATCCATACGCTAATAGGCGCTGGAGGAGGAGAAGGCGCTATGGATGCCGCCAATCTTTTGAAACCAGCTTTGGCGCGTGGCGAACTGCATGCCATAGGTGCCACTACTTTGAAGGAGTACCAAAAGTATATTGAGAAAGACAAAGCATTAGAACGTAGGTTCCAAGGTGTGACTGTGGATGAGCCTTCTATAGAGGATGCCATTTCTATTTTGAGAGGTATCAAAGACAAATATGAAGTACATCACGGGGTGCGTATAAAAGACGATGCTGTTATCGCTGCGGTAGAGTTATCGAGCCGATATATATCCGATAGATTTTTGCCTGACAAGGCGATTGACTTGATGGATGAAGCTGCTTCTAAGTTGAGAATAGAGATAGATTCTTTGCCGGAAGAGTTGGACGAGCTGAACCGAAAAATCATGCAGCTAGAGATTGCTCGTGAGGCTATCCGTCGTGAAAAGGATAAAGTAAAGGAAAATGAACTTAGTAAAGACATAGCTGATATCACTGGCCGTAGAAACGAAATCAAGGCGAAGTGGGAAAATGAAAAGGCAGTTATCAATGGTCTGAGATCTCAAAAGGAACAAATAGAGCAGTTTAAGCTAGAGGCTGAACAAGCCGAACGAGCAGGCGATTTTGGACTTGTGGCGGAGATCAGGTACGGCAGATTGGTGGAGGCTGAGAAAGAACTTGATAGTTTCAAGAAGCAGCTCAAGGAGATGCAAAATGGTGAAAAGTCACTTTTGAAAGAGGAGGTTGACAGTGAAGATATCGCGGAGATCGTAGCAAGATGGACGGGTATTCCGCTTTCGAAAATGCTGCAAGGGGAGCGTGAAAAGCTCATTCACCTAGAGGAGGAACTTGGGAAGCGAATAGCTGGACAGGAAGAAGGGATCAGCGCTGTAGCAGATGCCGTGCGTAGAAGTAGAGCAGGATTACAAGATCCTAAGCGACCGATTGGTTCCTTTATTTTCTTGGGAACCACAGGTGTGGGTAAGACAGAATTGGCGAAAGCCTTGGCGGAGTATCTCTTCAACGACGAAACAGCAATGATCCGCATTGACATGTCTGAATATCAGGAGCGTCATGCCGTGAGCCGACTCGTAGGAGCGCCTCCGGGATATGTGGGATATGATGAAGGTGGACAGCTGACTGAAGCTGTGAGGAGGAAACCTTACAGCGTGATCCTGCTAGACGAGATAGAGAAAGCGCATCCGGATGTGTTCAATATTCTCTTGCAGGTATTAGATGACGGGCGATTGACGGATAATAAAGGACGTGTTGCGAACTTTAAAAACTCCATCATTATCATGACCACAAATATTGGTTCGGCTTTGATCCAAGACCGTATGGCAAATCTCAATGACGAAAATGCCGAAGGCTTGATAGAAGAAACCAAGAGAGAGGTTTTTGAAATATTGAAAAAATCAATGCGTCCAGAGTTTCTTAATAGGGTGGATGAAACCATAATGTTCCAACCACTCGGCAGAAAGGACATCCGAAAAATCGTGGGAATCCAGTTTAAACTGATACAAAATAGGCTGTCTGAAAACGGAATCAAGATCGAGGCTGATGAGAAGGTGCTAGACCATCTAAGTAGGGTTGGTTATGACCCAACGTATGGCGCAAGACCTCTGAAACGAGTGCTTCAGCGCGAAATTCTCAATGAGCTGTCTAAGCAGATTTTGAGTGGAACCATCGTTAGGGATACTGTGATTGGTTTGACGCTATCGGACAATGACCAGATAGAGTTTATCAATCTGGATGAAGTAGAGGTTGGTTAAGGTGAATAAAGCCCAGCATTCGAAAGAAGTGCTGGGCTTTGTCTTTTATGAGGCTATTGTAGTGCAAACTGTACAGGCAGTATCATTCTGACTTTGACTTCCCTTCCGCGTTGTTTTCCGGGGTTCCATTTGGGAGAGTTGGACAGTACGCGTACTGCTTTTTCATCACAGCCCATGCCTATGCCTTTGATCGATTTCACCTCGATCAATGTGCCGTCTGTGTCTATGATGAATTGGATGTACACAGGACCTGATACACCCATGCTTCTGGCTTTATTTGGGTATTCTAAGTTTTCAGAAACGTATTTGTAGAATTCTGACATGCCACCAGGAAAAGTCGGCATATTCTCTACTATGTCTTTGACTTCTTCAACTACCTCAGGCGCTGGCTCGTCAATTGGGAAATCATCAAACGGGATCACTTCTTCGGTTTCTGCTAGCTTTTCGAAAATTTCTTTCACCTCTTCGGATTCTATGAATACTGGCGGCTGATTGTTGGGCTTTACTTTGGTGACATTCTTGGGTTTGGGGGGTTCTGGTTTTGCAAAGGCTGTGTTTTGAACGACATAAATTTCTTCCCATTTTGCTTCAGGTACGCTGAGATCAAGCTGGGCATATTGTTACTTCCATTCGAAGGCCAACGTGATGATGAGCAAGGCTACTGCTAATCCAATGGCGAAAAAGAGGCTTGATTTTCTTTCAAGATCGTATTCTGGGTTTTTCTTGATTTCCATGATTGTCAGATTTAGAGGGGTTGTTCGGTACTAACGTTTTCCGAATCTGAACTATTGCTTTGAGCGGATGATCTGACATTTTGAGATTAATATTTAATCTCTTTTTGAGAGGAATGAACCAAACTGATTTTAGCTGAATTAGCTTTGCGGCAACTTTAAGCACTATGGGCATAATTAATTTTCTTAAAGAGACAGACAGCTTGACATTACAACTGATTATCACTGGGGGACTGATCCTTTTTTATTGGATCACGGCACGGATTTCCTCCAACTTGATCAGACGATATGGTAGGAGGAATGAAATTTCATTGGCCAGAGTGGTTTACACTACAAAGTATTTTAGGTTTATCCTATTTACACTCTTCCTTGTTTTTCTGGGGTTCACTTGGGATATATCATTCGAAGGACTCTCTGTTTATTTCATTTCATTTTTTACCGTAGCAGGTATTGGGCTTTTTGCTGCATGGTCTATCCTGAGCAATATCACCGCTGCTATTATCCTGTTCTTTTACTTCCCTTACAAGATTGGGGATTATATTAAAATCATGGATGGGGATAATACAGTGGAAGGAATGATCTTCGATTTGAACATGTTTTCGATAATTCTCAAAAACGAGGAAGGACAGAAAATTACCTATCCCAATAACGTTGCCTTACAAAAAGCAATAGTTTTAATAAAATGATGGTTTGAAAAAACTCTTTTTGTCTTTATATTGTAGTGTACCGAAACCAATAAAGTAATCATGACGGACCAAGAATTAATGAGTGAAATTGCAAGGCTCGAAAGCGAATTGACAGGAGACATGTTTCAAGACATGGACACAAGGGATAAAATCCACAACCTGAAAATGAAGCTAAACGGGACTAAGCCACGTAGCACAGAGATTGACTGTGTGGGCTGTGGTAGTTAAGTTTTTGGAAAGCATGAACCACACACGAGACCTGGGGTAACAACTTCAGGTCTTTTTTTGTCTAATGAGATTGCTCCTATTCTAGTGAGCAGATTGGAGGAGGTGCTTAAAGTGCGGATTACTTCTTCAGTGACTGAAGGGCTGAAAGACTCAAAGTAGATTCGCCTAACAATGTAGTATCTGTGCCGATCTCAATAGAACGGGCTTTCCAAGAGTCGCTAAATTTCGAGGGTTTGATAAGTTTTATAGGTAATCCTTCCTTCAATAAAGTATAACCAACGATCTGAATATCCTCCAACCTCACACTGTCACCATAGAAGATAGCGTTTGACTGAAAGTCAGAAAAACGTGGATCTACGGGTCTTTCATGAATATAGAATCCAAGAGACTCCAAAGCATAGGCACTATTACCGTCAGGAGCATGTCTATAGTATCTAATGATTATATCTGTGCGTGCTTTACCATTTCCCAAATCACTTAGATAATCCTTCTTATAGTTTTGCAAGAGGTTTTCAAAGTAGTTTCCACTAATAGGTTCTTCAGCTGTTTCTGTACTTTCTTCTTCATCCAAAGATGCTTCTTCAATTAATGCTGCTTCTTGGCTCTTTACCTCTGTTTCGTGCCCAGATTCAGTACTTGTTGCTTCTACTTGTGACTTATGATTCAGTTCATGTTTTGCATGTGAAGTTTGCACGCCAAACACCCTATCAAGGATAAATAGGAAAGTAAAAAAACCGAATATGAGTAATAAATATTTGCCGGATTTGGATGGTTCGTTAGGATCCATGGTGAATAAGTTTGTTATAAATTTAACAATTATCTTTTTAGAACGACTATTTAGTTGGTTCTAGAAATAAAAAGGGCGATTCATTATTGAATCGCCCTTTTCATAACTGACCAAATTAGCGCTTGTTTTAGTTCTTATCTTTCTTTGAAGTAAGATCAACTACGATAGGTGTAGCGATGAAAATCGAAGAATAAGTACCAACTGTGATACCAACTAATAATGCAAAAGAGAATCCTTTCAAAGCAGCACCACCGAAGATGAACAATACGGCAACTACTATCAACGTAGTGACAGATGTTATCATTGTTCTACTCAAAGTGCTGTTAAGTGACTCGTTGAATACACTCTTCATTTCACTACCAGTCTTGATGCCAAGGTTCTCTCTGATTCTATCAAATACTACCACAGTATCGTTGATCGAGTAACCTATGATGGTTAAGATCGCAGCTACGAATACTTGATCTACTTCGTAAATAACACCCATCAAAGATGCTATCGCAAAGGCAGACAATACAAAAAGTGTATCATGGAAAAGCGCCGCAATCGCACCTAGTCCAAATTGCCATTTACGGAAACGAATCAAGATGTAAAGGAAGATAGATATCAAAGCGAAAATCCCCGATTCCAAAGATGAATTCTTAATATCATCAGCAATGGTAGCAGTCACTTTAGAGCTACTTCCAATGATAAACGACTTGTCAGCAACATCCCCATCAGCAGTTTGATAGGTCAAGCCTGTCGATCCAATACCCGCTATCAAAGCGTCTTTCACTTTCTCATCAGCTACATCTGTTTCGTCTTCTATCAGATAAGATGTCGTGATTTTAAGCGTCTTGTTAGAACCAAAAGTTTTTACTTCAGTTCCTTCATTTTCGAAGAAAGTAGTAATTGAAGCTTTCAGCTTAGAAGGAGCCACCTCATCGTTGAATGAAACGATATATGATCTACCACCTTTGAAGTCAACGCCCAATGTCAATGGCTTGATAAGCATAGCTATCATACCTATTGAGATGAAAACACCACTGAAGATATAAGCCATTTTTCTTTTGCTCAAGAAGTCAAAGTTGAGTCCTACAAATGCATTTCTAGAGAATGCATTTGCAAATGAAAGCGTAGACTTATCACCTTTCTTAGAGAATGCTTCTACAATCACACGTGTGATGAATACCGCACTGAAGAATGAACAAGCAATACCAATCATCAAAGTGATAGCGAATCCTTTCACTGGGCCTTGACCCAAAGCGTATAGGAATCCACCTGTGATGAAAGTAGTCACGTTAGCATCTATAATAGAGCTATAAGCTTTGCTATAACCGCTGCTAATAGCAGCTTTCAAGCCAGCTCCATTTCTCAGTTCTTCTTTGATCCTTTCAAAGATCAGTACGTTCGCATCAATAGACATACCGATAGTCAATACGATACCCGCGATACCTGGTAATGTCAACGAAGCACTTAGCTGAGCTAAGATTCCAAGGATAAAGAAGATATTGAAGAACAATGCCACGTTGGCGATCAATCCGCCTTTAGCGTAGTAAACCACCATGAAGATGATCACAATACCCAAACCAGCGAAGATCGAGAAGATCCCTTGCTGCTGAGCTACTTTACCCAGTGATGGACCGATCACCACATCTTCTACAATAGTGGTAGGAGCTGGCAAAGCACCAGCTTTCAAGATGTTTGCAAGGTCTTTTGCCTCGTCTATAGTGAAGTTACCAGTGATAGAAGAGTTACCGTTAGGAATCTCGTTTTCTACGTTTGGTGCAGAGTACACATAGTTATCAAGCACGATTGCAACACGTCTTCCCACATTACTTGCGGTAAGTTTTCTCCAAGCTTTAGCACCAGCAGCACTCATTTGCATAGATATAGCTGGCCTTGATCTCTGATCAAGGTCTTGTCTCGCGTCAGTGATTACCTCACCAGTCAAAGGAGCTTTACCAGTACGTGAAGTTTTGATCGCATGTAGTTCAATAAACTCATTCGTATTGTTTTCACCTTTCACCGGCTTTACAGCCCAAAGGAATTTGATATTAGAAGGGATGATACTTTTTACATCTTCACGCTGAAGGATACGGTTGATAGTCGAAGTGTCTTTCACATCGTACACCAAACCAAATTGTGATCTGATCAAAGCGAACAATGGAGAAACTTGATTCGCACGAGCGATAGAATCTAAGGCGTCAGAAGCTGTCGAATCATCCGCTGATGCAAGCGCACTGTCAATATCTGCACTATCATCACCTAGTGCTGCTAAGTCATCTTGGTCATCTGTAAGGCCAGAAAGGTCTTCTTGTACTGATGAGCCTACATCGCTAAGGTCTGTTACGTCCAAAGTAGCTTTTTGCTCTTTTACCAATAGGTCATTGATAGCCTGAAGGGTAGGAGAGATTTCATTCAACTCATGTACTTCCCAGAACTCAAGTTTCGCAACACCTTGCAAAAGCTTTCTTACACGCTCAGGGTTGTCCACACCAGGAAGCTCGATCTGGATACGGCCCGTTCCTTGTAGTCTCTGGATGTTTGGCTGTGAAGTACCAAATCTGTCAATCCTTGTTCTAAGGATATTGAATGATCTGTCGATAGCGCTCTCAACTTCAAAATTGATAATCTCAAGAACTTCGTCATCAGTAGAGTTGAGGCTGATACGGCCTCTGTTCGTAGCATTTGAAAAGATATAAGCCAAAGACTTGTCCGGTGCAGCAGTTTTGAATAGGCTGTAGAACTCACTTACGTAGTTGTTCTGCGTGCCACGGATGTTAGCTTTTGCTTGTACGAGAGCTGCTTGGAAATCAGCATCTTGATTGTTTCCACTCAGACCTTTTAGGATATCTACAGGAGACACTTCCAAAGTCACGTGCATACCACCTTGAAGGTCAAGTCCTAGGTTTAGCTCAGTTTCTTTGATGTCCTGATAGGTATAGTCCATACCCAATAGGTTGTAAACTGGCTCATTCCAGATAGAGTCTAAGTAGCGCTGCTTTTCAGCAAAATTTACATTGCCAGTCTCGTCAGTATTGGCAGTAGTTGCTTGCTTTTGTATGGATTGTCCCACGAAAGTGAAAGACAAATAATAGATACACAGCAAGGAGATAATGATTGTCAGTGAAACAACAAATCCTTTATTTTTCATAATTCTAGATTGGATAAATGCTTGACCTTAGACACGGCGGCCTGTGGTCGTTGTTAGTAAAATTTTGTATGTAAATAGTGTGTAGGTATGATGGCTCGACTAGGGAGCATTTGGGGAAATGATCCGCTGAAAAAGTATCTTAAGTACTTTGTCAGAATAAAGGATCGTGCTTTGAGCTATCGTTTCAGTTTCTTCCTGATCATCCAGTGCTGGTAGGATTTCTAGCAATATGGACTCATGGCTGAAGCTAAACTGCCCGATAGAAGTAGTGATTGCATCAAAATTGCTGATCATCATTTCTTGCTCAGGCTGCTCTTCGCTGGTCTTACTTACGTCTGTAATGGCAATGTCTGCTGTTTCGATCGTGTAAGAACCACCGATGGAAAGGGACAAAAACCCCACAAGTAGGCCCAGTATGATTACTGATCTACTCACTGATTTTGATATGCCTTTCCTGCGATTTTTCAAAGTGGCACAAAACTAGGCTTTTTGACGGGAAATAGAAAAGGAAATTAAGAATGGAATTTCATCACTTCAATTGTGGTAAGTGGGTTCGTCAAGTCGCAATGCAATTGCGACCGTAATTTCCCCGGGGCATTTGCTATGCCAATCATTATATATAACTTTCTTTGATGGGAAGTTGATATAAAATACGCGATCGGGAAGGTCTTTATTTTGTCACCTTTACCATTACCGGATGGGTCGATTTATTCGTTAGAAATGAATACAAGGATTGCATTATTTCGTCCTTTAAATTCTGCTCTGAAAACAAAGGTCTTAATGTTCACGCTTTCGTAATCATGACCAGCCATGTTCATGCTATCCTCAGTGCCGATGATGGTTATGACTTAGTTTCCATTATCCGAGATATGAAAAAATTCACTTCCAAGCAATTGATCGATTTGATACAGGAAATACCCGAAAGTCGTAGAGAATGGATGCTCAATAAATTTAGGTATGAAGCGGCTCGAACAAAGCGAGGTAAAGATTTTCAAGTTTGGCAAGAGGGTTATCATGCTAAACAAATAGAAACCAATGCCTTCCTTGACGAGAAGCTTGATTATATCCATAATAATCCAGTAGTTGCTGGATTTGTAGATAGTCCTGAGCATTATATTTATAGTAGCGCCAGAAACTATTCTGGTGAGGTGGGGATTTTGGAAATTAATCCACTTATGTAGAGCATTGCAAATGCAGGCTAAGATTGAGGTCGCAATGCAATTGCGACCTAGCGAGAAGGGAATATGAAAGAGAAACTTCAAATGGGAATATTCGGGAATTCTTTCTTTTTCACATAGTTGTAATCCCCACATTTTTCATTCTTGTCATACCTCGCCAGCATGTGATCCGGTATGGTAAGTAGTTGTGCATCTTTGAAAGAGAACAATAAGAAGAGGGCGAGTAAAAAGAGAATATTTTTCGTACCAACTACTCAAATAAAAGAGTTGAACAGTGTAAATCTAAAGTCACCTGTTACGTGAACGGGTTCAGGCTGAGAATAACTAGACAAGATCACATCAAACTCTCCACAAATCGTCATTTCAAAATCATCACCATACGCACCATTTAGGATGATATAATTTGAAGATAGTTGACTTAAAATACTAAAGGGTTCCTCGCCTATATATTTTTCAATTCTAATTCTTGCTCCTGGATTATATTGTTCGTGAATAGTGGGATCTGAGAGTTTATATTCACCGGGGAAAACGTACTTTGTTGGATAATGAGTATTGTTATGATCAAGAAAAAAAGTGAGCACAAAATAAAAATACGTATTCTCATTTTTCATTGATAATCGTTTGTGGGTAGTATCATTATAGAGGTTGATATAATCTACCGTATCAGTCATGAATACGGAGCTATCCGGGAAGTGGATGTTCACATAGTTGAAATCCCCACATTTTTCATTTTTGTCATATCTGGCCAGCATGTGATCAGGTATGGTAAGCGGTTCTGCATCTTTGCAAGAGAACATTAGGGCGATAGCGAATAATAAGAGGATATTTTTCATAATTAAAAAAGCTATATGTAATAATATATAAGATTATTTATCTAAGCTAACTACATGTTATACCAAAACATTACTTATGAAAAAAATATTTATTACTTCTTTCATCTTTCATCTTTCATCTTTTTAACTCAAAACAGCTATGCGCAAAACTTACAGATAAGTGGCCCAAATGAGATGTGTCCCGGTCAGTCGTACACCTATACCGCTAGTACCTCTACTGCTGGTCACTTCCAATGGAACGTCCGCGAAAATGGTCTCTGGCGCCATGTTTATGGAGGTTCTCAGCCTTGTGGGCCGAATAGCCCCTTTCAAACCTTCAGTAGCTATACCTTTCCTCAGACAGTTCACTAGGGATTACTGAAGTACAAGTCTCGTTCAGAAGTGTTCTTTGTTTTGAGACTGTTTTAGCAAAGAATGTAGTTCGCAAGGCTAGGGATCTACTCCCACCATACACAGTGGATGGTTCTTTATTATTTTGTGGTAGTGATACGAGAAACGTAGCTATTCCTGATCAAGGCTTGACACGTACACCTGAGAATTGTAATTTTCATTATGGCCTGAGGTGGACAGCTCCGCCAGGTTGGTCGATCAATGGTGGCAGTACGTCTGGCAAGTAGTAGGCTCTTTGGGGATCCAATTGACTGCACCAGCTAGCCTTTTGCCTGGCTATTCTGGGGGCTACATATTGAAAGCGGAGACATTTGACGCTCCTTTTATTTCATCAGTTGAAAGATTAATATGGATAGGCACACCAGTCATTTCAGGATCAGTCACCATCTCCGGCAATGAAAATGTTGGGATCAACTCTTCGCAGACGGTGATAGCAAGCAGCGCAAGTGGTGTAGGTAAGTACCACTGGACTATCGTACCAGATAATTTGAGTTGCTCATCAGGTGGCACCATGCCCAATTTTTCTATTACAGGCAACATGTCAGCCATCACCAGCTCGCCTCAGGTCTCTGTGAATCATGGCTCTTGCACAGGTACTTTCAGAGTAAGACTCAATGCTGTCAACAACTGCGGGATAGATGACTACAACGACAAAGTAATCACAGTCACAGATGGATCTGGCCCTTGCTCTGGTGCTTTAAGGATCTCTCCAAATCCTACGGCTCAGGGTGATATTACCAATATCAGAATAGCCCCTTGCGATCTGCGCTTTGCCTCAGGAGAAGACGATAAAAAGTTCAAAGACAAGGATATCAGCAAGATAATCGTGGTAGATGAGGACGGAACTGTTGTATTTGAAAAAAATAAGGTTGGGAAGAAAGCTGAACTAAATCAGTTTTCTAATAAAAAAGGAACCTGCTTTATCTACGTATTCGATGATGAAGGTCGAGTGTATGTAGAACGAGTTGTTATCAATTAAATACCTTTTGGCTCTCGGTTGAACAAATCACTTCGGCAATGCTGAAGTGATTTTTTGTTTAAAAGGGAATGAGTTAATTCTCGCGAACCATAAATATCACAGTTAAGAATTTAAATCAACTTCTGCCTCAAATAACAAATCACTACATCCAGCCCCACATCAAAGCCATTGTGGTTGGGAATGATAATATCTGCATCATGTTTGAGTGGCTCGATGTACTTTCTGAAAGAAGGCGTCACATGGTGCTGAAATCTATAAAGGACGTCACTCAGGTCATAGCCTCTTTCCTCTGCATCGCGGGTGATTCTCCTTGTCAGCATCAGATAGTCCGGCGCTTCTATGAATATTTTGAAGTCAAGCATTTCACTTACTTCTTTATAGTAAAAGGTAAACAAGCCCTCCACCACCACAATTGGCGTTGACTTGATCGTGATTATTTCAGGTTCCTTCGCGCTGTTGTTGAACGTGTATTCTGTAATGCTGATGTCCTGGCCAGCTTTTAGCTTTTTGAGGTCCTCTGAGAAGCGAACACGATCCAGTGACTCTGGCAAGTCAAAATTTTCAATTCCTTTTTTGTCCTTAGGCTGTTCTGTGCGTGGCTTGTAATAGTTGTCAAGAGACAGCAAGCTTACCTCAGTATCGGCAAAGGCTTCCATTAACTGGCGAAGGAAGAGGGTTTTCCCAGAGCCAGATCCACCTGTAATCCCGATCAAATATGGCTTGCTCATGATGCCGTTTGCTTGTTTAGATATTCTATCAGCTGAGCGAAGGCTCTTGCACGATGAGAGATTTTATTCTTTTCGTAGGAAGGCATCTCTGCAAAAGTTTTGTTTTTACCATCAGGCAAGAATATCGGATCATAGCCAAATCCTTCTTTTCCCGAAAGGGTCTCGGTGATCACCCCATTGGCGAGACCAGTAAATTGCTTTGATTCACCTTTAGCGTTGATGTAGGTAATGACCGTTTTGAAGCGAGCACTTCTTTTTTTCTCTCCTTTCAGGTTTTCCAAAAGAAGATTCATGTTGTCATTGCTATCACACTGGGGTCCTGCATATCGAGCAGAATAAACACCCGGAGCACCTTTCAGTGCAGCTACTTCCAGGCCAGTATCATCTCCAAAGCAAGCCACGCCATGTTTATCAAACACATATTGTGTTTTCTGCAAGGAGTTACCCTCTATGGTATCGGAGGTTTCGGGGATGTCTTCGGTGAGTCCCAAGTCCGCTAACCCCAATAATTCAATGCCCGCAGGGAGCATTTTCGCTATTTCTTTGAGCTTGTTTGGGTTGTGTGTAGCAAAGTATAGTTTCATCTAATAGCGAACGTAGGTCGGATAGATGTCGTAGATAATGACAGAGTTGGTAGGTATCCCAAAACCAAATGGCGGGCTGGTAGCGTATGCCAATCCTGATGGCACGATCAGTTGAACTCTACCTCCTACTTTCATTTTGCCGAGTGCAGCAGCTATGCCTTCTCTGTAACCGAGCTCTAATGCTCGATAACCTCTGATTAGTTCGGGGATATTCCAGCCATCAACAGTATAGCTAATGACGAATGGTTCGTATGCGCGAGTTGAGTCAAAAGCATCAGCGTTGATGGCCACTGTGTCTATGTTGGTAGCCCAAAGGAAGCCATCGGTAAGCTTGCCTGCCATATGGTAGGAAACAATGCTATTAGGAGTAATATCTCCACCAGTGCCTTCCTCTAGGATCACATAACGTACTCCAGATGCAGTAGTGTCTACATTGGTATAACCCTTCGCGGCAATGTAATTGGCTATGGTCTCAAGGTCCAGCTCAAGTTGGACATCCGGATCCGTAGTGGATAGGATGTCCTCCTTACATGCTGATAAAAACGCACAAGCAGTCATTAATAGAATCAACAAATGGATTTTAGACCTCTTCATAGCGTTTTGATAAACTAAACTTCGTGATTATTTCTTCTCTACTTTCAACACCTCTACATCAAATACGAGGATACTGAAAGGCTTGATAACTGGACCAGACTGACGGCTTCCATAACCCAAGATACTTGGAATATAAAGCACTCCTTTTCCACCTTCTCTGATCAATGGAATACCTTCATCCCATCCTTGAATTACTCGGCCTGTTCCAACTGGAAATGAAAATTCACCACTATCGAAAGGCTCGCCACTTAGCAATCTTCCAGCATATTTTACAGTCACTTCATCTCCAGCTTCTGGATACACACCTGTACCTTCTTGAGTAATTTCATAGAACAATCCTGACTCGGTACTCTGCGCAGTGATACTGTTCGATACTAGATATGCGTCGATTTCTTCTATGTCAGAAACAGCTTTCGCTTCCATCATAAGAGCATTATCCTCTTGCATTTTAGCACGCATCTGATTGATGTATTCTTGATAGCTTTCTTTAGACATCATTTCTGAAAACTTCATATTGATGACAACCAACCCCGCAGAATCCATTTCAGCTGGGATTTGAGTTTTATATGTTTCCACAAAAAGGTTGTAAACAGTCGTGCTGAAAGTCACACTATCGCCCACTTCTAGCTTGGTCAATACTTCTTGAAGGTGACCAGCTTCCATTTCTGGATCGAAAGCTATTCCCAAAGGCTTATCAGGCTCGGTTTCGGTCAATATTTCTCCGTCTCCAGTGACTATTTTGAGTGCAACTAAGACTATAGAGTCTTTCAATGCAGGTGAACCGTTACCTTTTACGACGCAAGAAACTTCTACGCCAGTCTCAGTTACAAAATCATTGTTTTGCTGACAAGAGATTACTAGCAGCGCTACAAATACAATTAATAGGTTTTTCATGTGTTTATTTTATACGTTTTGGATTAGCTGAAATTGTGGTAACAGCGATTTAAATTTATCTATAGTGGCTTCCAGACCAAGATCTGAGATACCTCCCGAAGCGTTTTTATGGCCTCCACCATTGAAATAAGCGGCTGCAAAATTATTAACTGCATAATTACCAACAGACCGAAATGACATCTTTACTTCATCATCTTTTTCCATCAGGATAGCTGCTACCAATACGCCACTGATAGAAAGCGCATAGTTAACAAGTCCTTCTGTATCTCCCGATTTTAAATGAAAGCGATTATGCTCTTCTTGACTGATCACAAAGTAAGCCACTTGATATTCTGTGTCTACAGTCAATTTCTCCATCAAAGCATATCCAATAAATCGGAGCCTGTTGAGTGAATGGGTATCATAAATCAATCGGCTGATCTTAGTGACATTAGCCCCTACATCCATCAAATCAGCCACCGTACGATGGATTTTGGCTGAAGTAGATCCATGTTTGAAAGATCCAGTATCGGTCATGATGCCAGCATAAAGTGCCTCAGCTATTGGAATATTGATTTCTGAGCGCCCGTCCAAAAGTAAGATGAGGTCGAAGACTAACTCCGCAGTAGCCGCTGCATGATTATCCCAAAGCTGAAAATCCGCAAAGGTTTCAGGATTAAGGTGATGATCAATGAGCATTTTTTTTGCTGGGGATTTTTCCACCATCTCACCCAGTTTCTTGATACGATTGAGGCTGGAGAAGTCTAGGCAACACACAAGATCTGCTGTGGCAAAGAGATTTTGAATCTCTTTTGATTTGGCATCTTGATAGACCAAGACTTCATTATTGCCAGCCATCCAGTGAAGAAACTCCGGATAATCCGTCGGAGTGACTACCACTACATCGTGTCCCCTGTTTTTGAGAAAATGGTAAAAACCCAATGATGAGCCAAGTGCATCTGCATCTGGACTGGCATGTGTAGTAATTACAATTTTCCTGGGGGTGGACAGAAATACTTTAAAAGCGTCTAATTCCTTCATTAATGAATGGGCTTCCCTATTGGCGCTGGTGAAGCGCAAAACTCACAATAAATAGAGTAATTACAAAATGTCTGCATCAGCTGTCTTTGAGCCTATTAAATGTTAATTTTGTAGCCGTTTCAATCAAAAAAGAATTTTAATAAACAATAACACAAAATGGCAGGAACAAAAACTTTCACCATGATCAAACCAGATGCTTTCGCAGATGGCAATAGTGGCGCGATAATCAAAATGATAGAAGAAGCTGGATTCAGCATCAAGGCGATGAAAATGACAAGATTGTCAGCGATCAAAGCTGGTCAATTCTATGAAGTGCACAAGGAAAGACCATTCTACAACGATTTGGTAGCATATATGTCTTCTGGCCCTATCATTGCTATTGTACTTGAGAAAAGCAACGCTGTAGAAGATTTCAGAAAATTGATTGGAGCTACTAATCCAAATGAAGCTGCTGAAGGAACCATCAGAAAATTATTTGCTAAGTCTATAGAGGCAAACGCAGTTCATGGATCTGATTCTGATGAAAATGCTGAGATAGAAGGTTCATTCTACTTCTCAGGATTGGAAAAATTTTAAGAAGCTTGAGATCATATTTGACAAGACATTTAATCCTGAGCTTCGCTCGGGATTTTTTGTTCGTCTAGTTTCTCCACCCAAAAATTATTGAATCCCTCCCCGATGTGTAGAGTAATTGAGCCTAGCTGGAGGAGTTCTAAAATTGCTAGGAAGTTGAAGATCACAAAGATCTTTTCGCGCTTCTCTTGAATGAGTTTTTCGAAAGACAGTCTGCCATTGTCACTGTGCAAGAGTTTATGCATGATATAATCTCTCTGGCTTGATATTGTATATGGATACTGTATTACTTGATGAACCGGTCGGGACTGCTCAAATTCATACCGCTTCAAAACTTTTTGAAAGACCTTCATTAGTTTATAGAGGTCTAAGTCCTGCATCTCTGCTTCTACATTTGCGGACTGTGAGAGCTCTTTGATCTCTTGCATCATGTTGCCACGGCGTTCACGGTCTAGCCTTTCGGTCTCAAGTGCTGAAAGCTCCCCAATGATCGATTTGTATTTTTTATATTCTAAAAGATGCTTGATCAGCTCTTCTCGTGGATCTACTTCATTGCCTTCCTCATCGATGACAGGTCTTGGGAGAAGCATTTTTGCTTTGATGCGCATCAGTGTGGCAGCTACTAAGATGAATTCGCTGGCCACTTCCACATTCATAATTTCCAGATTTTTGATGTAATCAAGAAAGTCTAAAGTGACTTTGGCAATGGGAATATCATAAATGTCCAGTTCGTCCCTTTCTATAAAGAAAAGCAAAAGGTCAAAAGGCCCCTCAAAAAGCGGCAATTTGATTTCATAAGTTCCGGTGGTATTTGCTTCGCTCAAAGTAAATCAAAGCTACAACTTTTGAGTAAATTGGGAATTGGAAAATAAGTTAGATTTGCATTTTCAATGACAGTGCAAAGCAAGAGATGTTAAACATTTTGCGGGGTGCTATCGTTGTTCAGGAGTTCTAATGAAGCCTCACAATATGGAGATAATACCCGGAGAGCTACTAGCTCAGATCAATACTCCCGAAGATCTAAAAAAACTGGAGCCACATCAGATGGCGCAAGTTTGTGAGGAGCTAAGAAACTATATAGTCGACCATGTTTCCATATATGGAGGCCATTTTGCGGCAAGCCTTGGTGTTGTGGAGCTCACTGTTGCTTTACATTATGTTTTTGATACACCTAAGGATCAACTGGTGTGGGACGTAGGGCATCAGGCTTACGGTCATAAAATTCTAACTGGGCGTAGAGAAAAATTTCATACAAACAGACTTTACAAAGGTCTTTCTGGTTTCCCCAAAAGATCTGAGAGTCCATATGACACTTTTGGAGTTGGTCATTCATCTACCTCTATTTCGGCAGCTTTGGGAATGGCTTTTGGCTCAGATTATAAAGGTGAGAAAGAAAAGCATCACATAGCAGTTATTGGAGATGGTGCCATGACTGGTGGTATGGCCTTCGAGGCGATGAATCATGCTGGTGGTTCGAATAAGAACCTGTTAATCATTCTCAATGATAATTGCATGTCTATCGACCCAAATGTAGGCGCATTGAAGGATTATTTGACAGACATCACGACTTCTGGCACTTACAATAAGTTCAGAGATGATATCTGGAAGCTCCTCGGGAAAGTGAGCAAGTTTGGACCAAACGCTCAAGAAATTGTCGGGAACATAGAAAATAGTTTTAAGAGCCTTCTTCTTAAACAAAGCAATCTCTTCGAATCGTTAAATCTGAGGTATTTTGGACCAGTAGATGGCCATGATATCAATCATATGGTAAGTGTATTGAATGATTTGAAGAAAATTCCTGGGCCTAAGATTCTTCATTGCATTACCAAAAAGGGTAAAGGATTTGTGTTGGCGGAAAAGGATCAGACCAAATGGCACGCACCAGGTAAATTTGATAAAATTACAGGTGAAATTCATAAAACAGTTCAGACTGAACCGCAAGCACCAAAATATCAAGATGTCTTTGGTCATACCATAGTAGAACTCGCTGAGAAGAATGACAAAATCATGGGAATCACACCAGCGATGCCTTCTGGATCTTCTCTCAATATCATGATGGAGGCTATGCCCGACCGTGCTTTTGATGTGGGGATCGCAGAGCAGCATGCAGTGACTTTCTCTGCTGGGCTTGCTACACAGGGTATGGTTCCTTTTTGTAATATCTATAGCTCTTTCATGCAGCGTGCGTATGATCAGGTGATCCATGATGTGGCTATTCAAAAACTCCCAGTAGTATTTTGTCTTGATAGAGCAGGCATGGCAGGCGCAGATGGACCTACTCACCATGGTGCTTATGATATTGCGTTCATGCGTTGCATACCTAATATGGTGGTTGCAGCCCCTATGAATGAACAAGAACTGCGCAACCTAATGTATACCGCTAGCGAGCACAAAGATGGTCCATTTACCATCCGTTACCCTAGAGGGAAAGGTGTAATGCCTGAGTGGAGAACACCTCTTGAAAAGCTTGAGGTGGGTACTGGGCGTAAAGTAAAAGCAGGTGAAGACATTGCCATTCTGAGTATTGGCCATATTGGAAATGAAGCTGAAACTGCTTGCCAAATGCTGGACAAAGAAGGTATAAACGTTGCTTTATATGACATGCGTTTTGTCAAGCCATTGGACGAAAGAATGCTTCATGACATATTTCATGACTTCAAAAAGATCATCACTGTGGAAGACGGCTGCCTTCAAGGTGGATTTGGTAGCGCAATCTTGGAATTCATGGCTGATCATGATTATACAGCACAAGTGAAGCGACTAGGCATGCCAGATGCTGTTATAGAGCATGGAGAACAATCCGAATTATATCTTGAGTGTGGCTATGATGCCTCTTCGATTCGCGAAGTAGCCATCAAGATGCTTGAAAGGGTCGCCCTTTAGCTTTATTAATTATAGAATTCTCTTAATCCGACGCACTTTTTAATGACTTTATGACCTCAAAGGGCTTTTTGATAAGTCCGAGTTATAAGTTTTATACCATAATCTATTGAAGAGAATTTTAATATGATTCTTTTAATTTCAGAGCATTGTTTCGTTTGAAAAACTTCAGTTAGCGAAAGTATTTTGCAACCAATTTGGCGGAAGCCAAACTCATAGGAATGCCGCCACCAGGATGTACACTTCCCCCACAAAAAAACAGTCCAGATACGCGCTTGCTTACATTGGCATGCCTGAGAAAAGCAGAGAATAAATTATTTGAACTATTGCCATAAAGTGCGCCTAAAGCCGAACTCGTTTTGGATTCTATAGTTCGGGGATCGAGTATTTGCTCTGTCTCAATCAAAGGTGCTATCTCTACACCGAGTTGCTTCGAAAGTTTCCGTAGGATATTTGCCCGAGCTTCTTCAATCATACTGTCCCAATCCTGCCCTTGATTATTGGGGACATTTACCATGGTAAACCAATTTTCACAGCCTTTTGGAGCATCATCCGATTGATATTTCGAAGTAATATTTACGTAAACCGTAGGGTCTTTATAGCAAGTGCCCTTGTTGAAAATATGATCGAACTCACTTCGATAATCATCCGAGAAAAAGATATTGTGCAGGTCCAGCTCATGGAATTCTGTTTTGATTCCCCAGTAAAAAATAAGCGCTGAACTTGACTTTGGTTGATTCAGAAGAAATCTAGGTGCTTTCAAATTTGGGAGTAGCTTCTTATAAGTATTGACCACATCCATATTGGATACCACTCTATCAAAATTCAAGATTTGATCAGCAAGGCGAATTCCTTCTATTTTTCCTCCTGATAAAATGATTTCATCCACACGTTTTCCAAAGGAGAATTTAACTCCTTGCCTTTTTGCGAGTTCAAAAAGAGCGAATGTAATGGCGTGCATGCCACCTTTAGGGAAATATGCACCCAAGGACATTTCCAAATGCGGAATGATGTTCATAGTGGCGGGTGTTTTATAAGGCGATGAACCATTATAAGTTGCGTATCTATTAAACATCTGAACTACGCGATCATCATCGAATTGGGCTTTATTAGCGCCATTCATACTTCTCAAAAATCCTAGTTTGTGGATATTTAGATAGGCCTTAAGTGCTTTTTTTGAGAAGAAAGTTCGCCAGTCATTAAGGGAGCTGAACATAAAAAGGTCACTCAAATAATGGTATAGGTTAGCGCTCTGCTTGATCGCTTTCTTTAAGTTTTCTGGTTTTTCATGTGTTTTGGAGCAAACCTCCTGAATGAATTTATCTGGCTGAGCAAATGCAGTGATTACAGTTTCGTCGGGGTAGAAATATTTACAGTTTATTTCAAGTCTTAGGTAATTGAAATATTCGTTTGCGTTTTCACCTGAAAGTTCAAAAAGTTCATCAACCAACGCTGGCAATGTGAATAGAGAAGGACCAGCATCAAATCTATAACCATTTGATGTGATTTGAGAAAGCTTTCCTCCAGGATAATCATTTGCTTCAAATACTTCGACTTGGTTTCCCGCAACAGCCAACCGAATGGCGGTAGCTAAACCTGCAACCCCTGAACCAATAACTCCTATTTTTAATGACATGAGCGAATAGAACTAATTTGGTTGGTTTCTGTTATAAAAAATGACTAATAAAAAAAGTTATATAAAAAACAGCAATAATTATATAAAAGGGTTACTTATCTTAGACTCGCCGTATTAACCAATCACACTGTTTTATTTTAACTTACGCTATTCAGATGATACTTGAAGACAAATTAATGAAAACACAAGTTGAGCAACTCCTCGAGGAGTATAAGAAGGTTAGAAACCTTGATTTATCGCAAGACCAGTTTACTTACATTCTTAATCTCTACCCATCACTAATTGTATGTATGTGCGATGGTGTGTTGGATAAGGAAGAATGGGAAGGAGTAGTTCGACTCGCCAAAGGACTCGCAATGGAGTATGGAGATGGTTATACTGACGAAGAGATGGAGAACTTGGAGAGGTCTTTCCGTACAGAGTTTAGATATTTATTGGAGAATATCGATAAGTGGCAAAAGAAATTTTTGAACGCTTTGAAAAATCATATCCATGAGAGCCAAATGGATAAAGAGTTTGTTCTAGAATCAATGTATTTGTTCGCAAATGCTGCTGATGGTATTTCGGCCGTAGAACAAGATACAATTGCTATGCTCAGCGAACGTCTAGGACTCGAGCATTAAAAGCATCGATCAATGGCTGAAGGGGCTCTTCGTTGGGATCAAATCCAATGGGGAGCCCCTTCATTATTTTCTCCTGAATTTCTCCAAATTGCAGTGCTTTGAGATAGGGCAAGTCACTAAATGTAACCATGGAATAGAGAGGTGTCCAGACTTCAGGATAATGCTCTTGTAGCCGTCTCTCTAGTTTTTTGATATTCAAAAAATGATCATCCGAGACATGATCTCTCATTTCAACAAAATTTTTCATCGCAAGATCAGAAATGGCATCTGTGTCAGGCTTTCTGTTCTTAGAGTAAAATGGCAGAAGTTTTTCCCAATCAAATCTCAATTCTTCTCCCCATTCCATTAGCAGTCTGCAGTCTTCAAATCCTGCATTCATACCTTGACCGTAAAAAGGCACCATGGTATGCCCCGCATCGCCTATTAGTGTCGTGTTTTTATAACTCCATGAGGATATTTTTACTGTCTCAAGTAGGGAAACTGGATTTTTCTGAAATTGAACTGTGAGATCTGGGAAAAGACTCAAAGCGTCAGGGAAATACTTTTCAAAAAAATCCAAAATGTCCGTATCACTTTTCAACTGAGCGAAAGAATCTTTTCCATCCAAGCCTAAAAACAAGGTACAAGTAAATGTCTTGTCAGGGTTTGGTAGTGCAATCAGCATAAAGCTGCCCCTTGGCCATATGTGAAGATAGTTTGGCTCTATTGCGAAATCATTTTCAATTGCCGGTATAGTTAGTTCTTTATAACCATGCTCTAGCGTAGTTTGCCAGCTCTCACATTTACCTAGCTGCTCAATTGATTTTCGCACTTTCGAGCGGCCACCGTCAGCGCCAATTATTACATCAGCAAATATCTCTGTTTCGTTTCCAGCTAATTTGATACTAGTGCGTTCTGGATTGACCGACTCGCAAAGCTGTCCGAAATGAAAAGTAGTACCATTGATCTCTGCATGATCTATGATCGCATCATTGAGTGTGGTACGTGAGACAGAATTAATGTGTTGATTCTCTTTTCCATAGGCTTGGAAATGCAGATCTCCACTTATATCGTGGATCATTCTACCTTTCATTGGCACCAGCAGCGGCAGTATACTATCATATATGCCTGCCAGTTTGAGACTTTTAATACCTCTATGGCTCAATGCCAGGTTGATCGACCTTCCATTCACATACTTTAAGCGGCGTGGATCATTTCTTTTTTCATAAACATGTACATCAAAACCTCTTTTTGATAGCATGCTGGATAAAAGTGAGCCGACCAAGCCTGCTCCAAGGATATTGATTTTTTCAGGCATGCTTTTGACCAATTAGATCTTTCAAAATTGTATAAAAATTGAAGACGTCTAGGAAGGAATTGTACATTGGCGTTGGGGCCACCCTAATTACGTTTGGTTCTCGCCAGTCTAATATTACGCCACGGGCTATAAGTCCATCGAAAATAGCTTTACCATTATTCTCAATAAGTATTGATAACTGACATCCCCGAGCATTAACATCCGAAGGTGTGATGATGATAAGTTGACTTGAAAGGATTACGTCATTCAATAGCAGATATTCCAAAAAACCAGTGAGTTTGATGCTTTTTGCTCTAAGCTCTTCCATGCTTGTCTCATCAAAAAGCTTCAAGGCGGCAAGATGTGCCGCACTGGAAATAATATTAGAATTACTAAGCATCCAAGCATCTGAGCCAGGTGCTGGCTTAAATTGATTGTCCATTTTGAAGCGCGTATCTGGATGGTGTCCCCACCAACCTGTCAACTTATGGAAGTCTGGTTCAGTACAATGCTTTTCGTGAATATATATGCCTGACACTCCCCCTGGACCAGAGTTCAAATATTTGTAACTGCACCAAGTAGCAAAATCTGCGTCATCATCATGTAGTGCGAGTGGTAGATTGCCAATAGCATGAGCTAAATCGAAACCAGCGTATGCACCTACTTCATGTGCAGCCGCAGAGATGGCTTTCATGTCGAAAAATTGACCGCTATAATATTGGATGCCGGGGAAGAGTATTAACGAAAGTTCTTCACCAGTCTCAATGATACAATCAATAATTTCTTCAGTTGTAAATAAGACTCCATCTTTTGGTCTTAACTCAATCATATGTTCATCAGGGTTTACACCAAGATGACGCATGTGAGAAGCTACAGCATAGTGATCTGATGGAAATGCTCCGCCCTCGATAATCACTTTTTTTCTTGTGCCTTTGGGTTGATAAAATGAAGCGAGAAGTAGATGAAGATTTGTAGTGAGATTATTCATACAGGTCACCTCAATTTCCTTTGCACCTAGCAGTTTGGTGAGCGATGGATTGAATAATTCATGGTACTTAATCCATGGCTGAGGTCCTTTGAAGTGACCTTCTACGCCAAGATTTGCCCAATTGTCCAATTCATATTGAATATATTCTTTAGTAATCTTAGGCTGAAGGCCAAGGGAGTTTCCACATAAGTAGATTACTTGCCTGCCATTGATTACAGGTATATGATATGCTGATCGAAATTTCTTTAAAGGGTCTTCCTCGTCCTGTTTTGTAGCGAATGGGGCGTTGTTTTGATATTCCATTTATTGGGTAAATCTAGGGTCAGCTTCCATCACATGACCGCATGAACTACATGTTCTCATTTCTTCGGATTCATAGAAGTCCTTAAATCGTGGAAAGAAGTCTTTTTCTATATTAGTCAAGCTGAAGTAGGTTTCGTGAAGTTTATTATTGCAGTTTTCGCAAAACCAAAGTAACCCATCCTGTTGATTTTCTGACCTTTTTCTCTCTATCACCAGTCCGACGGATCCAGCTGATCGAATAGGGCAGTGGGGAATTTTAGCTGGGAGCAAAAACATTTCTCCTGCTCTTATTGGCACATCCACTGATTTACCATCCTCTTGGATTTTCACAAGTATATCTCCTTCCAATTGGTAGAATAACTCCTCAGTCTCGTTATAGTGATAATCCTTGCGTGCATTAGGACCTCCGACAATCATCACGATATAATCTCCCGCATCACGATATAGATTTTTATTGCCCACTGGTGGTTTAAGCAAGTCACGATTTTCATCGATCCATTTTTGCAGATTGAATGGCTTTCTTATTGGCATGTCTTCCTTTTTTACTTTGGAATCGTCTTGAAAAATTAATCAAGATTACCTGATTCGACCCAAATATTATTCATAATTAAGTCGAAAGACAAATGTAAGTAAGCCGTGCCATTATGTGGCTGATAGGCTTACTTATGGAATTTGGAAATGGAAATAAAAAAACCCACCTAAGGGGTGGGTTTAATTTTATTGAAAACCAAAATACTATTAAGCAGGCTCTTCTGTTTCTGATCTAAGCTTATTTATTCCGAAAGACTTTTTCTCCTTATGACCGCAATAACCACAAGTATAATATTTCATTAATTCACCTTCTTTTTCCAAAGAAGCTTCTTGAATGACTTCTTCACGATCTATTTTCAGCGTTTGATAATTACACTCATTGCATTGAAGTGCGTGCATGCGACCATTATATTTTTCGATCTTAGTGTAACCTGATATTTCATCTATCCACACATCATAATCTACAGAGTAAGCATTTTCCTCGGCTTGCATACCCTCATCCAGATAAACATCTTCTTCCTCCTCACTAAGCAACTTCATTTGTCTGCCATCAGGAGAAACTCTTGGAGTAAATCTCAACTTACGTAATCTCTTCTCAATAAAGAAAGGGTAATAAAATTTGAGAACATTTTGAATAATTACCCCTATTATCATTGCTACCATAAGGCTCACAAAGACCCAAACTAAAAACCAAAGCCACATTAGGCTTGATTGCATAGTATTTGCGAGTAAAGTAGCGCCTGACAGGATCAAAAGGAAACCATACCATAAGAGGTTGATTTCGTGCATATTGATGTAGTCATAGCGATCCTTATGCTCTCGTGTAGTAATTAGCTTCAAAAAGTGACCCAGAAGAATTAAAACTCCAGCTCCAGCAAGGGCATATGACAGATACTTTCCATAAGTATTCCAAGCTTCCAGCAGATCGGGTGATATAAGATCGGTCATGTTAACGGTTAGGTTTAAGCAGTTAAATATTTATATAAACACAAAAATGTCACTATTTTTTAGAAAATCATATATTGATGAGCCACGGATGTTTGTGTTTTCTCATGTAAAATATCAAAAAAATCCCTTACAATCAATTGTATTATTTTAATTCGAGACACTTAGCCAACCAATACGGTTCAATAAGTGTCATCTAAATTGCTTATTCGCTGAGATTAAGACTCTTATTCGGAATGAATCGAATAAATTTTATGAAAACGTATGGTATATGATTGATTTCGTTGAATGAAATTCAATTATTCTGATTTAAATTTGCATTTAAACTATTTTTACCGTTTGAAATTAAGAACAAAAACATGAAGAACTTGAAGAACAAATTTTTAACATTAGCAACCGTCGCTTCGATGGTATTTTTATTTAGCTGTGGTGACGAAGATGTTGAAACTCCAGCACCTGCTTTACCTACTATCTCTGTATCTACTACTGTGAACGGCACTGCTGCTACTAGTCCACTAACAGTTTATCCTGGCGATAGCGTTGGTTTCTCTGTGGCTATCACTGCTGCTGGCGGATTTGACTCGTATATAATATACCAGTCTGTTGATGGAGGTACTGCGACTCGTCTTGTAACATATACTCGTCTTGATCTAGACGTTCCGGTAGGTACTGCTTCAGTAAGTGATGGTGTGGGAACAATTGTAGAAGCATCTTCTGTAGGGTCAACTATTACTTTCGATTTTGAAGTGGTAGACGATGCTAGTCAAACATCAGAAACAGCTTCAGTAGAAATGATTGTAGAAGCTTTCGGTATAGTTGAGCATACACAAACTATGCTTTACGGACAAAGCAATGCTTCTGGAGGTAGTTTTTATAATGCAATCGAAGATATGGTATACAATGTTTCTACTGCGTTTCAGACTTCAAATCAGTCTAAAGTTGATTTTGTATTTTGGTATGGTGGAACTAGCCTATATGCCATTGGTGCCGTTTCTGATGCTTCAGCTATTTTAGCATTCAATAGCGCTACAAGTCCTGTGAACCTAGAAAATTTGACCGTAAAAAATGCTACACAGTTTAAAGCTCTCACAACAACAGCTGCTGAATTTGACGCTGTAAGTAATGAGACGGAATTACTGAATGAGTATGGTGAGGTTGCAGCTTCTGAATCAAATGTAGTTGGACTAAGCGTTGACGATGTTTTTGCTTTCGTTTTGTCTGCAGATCGTGATTCTAAAGTTGGTCTGGCGAAAGTTGTTGCAACAAGTGGAATGAGCGGAGCTGACAGAACAATCACAATCATGGTAAAAATTCAAGAATAATTGAGACTTTTATATATCATAAAAAAACCCGCCAATCGGCGGGTTTTTTTATTTCTGGCATAGGGGACTAGATTTGCCATCTTTCAATAATATCTCTAACCAATTATTTCCTTTCACATGAAATCAGCTTTCCGAATCGTCATTTTATCACTAGCCATTATCATACTTGGATGTTCCACACCAGCAGAGAAGCCTGTAGATGTCTCTCAAATGGATGAGACAGAGTTGCTAGCCTATGCTACCAAACTCGCGAAAGAAAATATCATGGTTGATGGGCATGTGGATCTTCCGTACCGAATGGAAGTGAAAGGATTTATGCTACGCAAGTCTGTGGAAGATGTATCAGTAGAGACTTCTGGCAACTTTGATTACCCAAAAGCTAAGCGAGGTGGATTGGATGCACCTTTTATGTCCATCTATATTCCTTCGAGCTATTACAAAAATGGCGGAGCAAAAGCATTTGCAGATTCACTTATTGAGATGACTCAAAATGTAGCCTTTAGTTATCCTGATCTTTTTGCTTTAGCAAATACACCTGCTGAAATAGAAGCAAATTTCAAATTGGGTCTAGTTTCTTTGCCTTTAGGAATGGAGAATGGCGCTCCTTTAGAGGATGACTTAACTAATGTCGAATATTTTTTCAATAAAGGAATACGCTATATCACACTTACGCACTCTATAGACAATCAAATCTCAGATTCTTCTTACGATACCACCTTTACATGGAATGGAATCAGTCCATTTGGGGAAGAAGTAATAGCTGAAATGAATCGCGTAGGTATCATGGTAGATATCTCTCATGTTACCGATAGCGCATTTTATGATGCTTTGAGATTGAGTAAAGCACCAATGATCGCTTCTCATTCGTCTTGTAGAAAATTTACTCCAGGTTTTCATAGAAATATGTCAGATGAGATGATCAAAGATTTGGCTGCTAAAGGAGGAGTCGTTCACATCAATTTTGGTTCTACATTCCTTTCAAAAGAATCCCGAGAGAAATTTGATGCGATGGACTCTGTAATGACCAATTACTTGGCAGAAACTGGACTATCTAAAGAGGACTCGGCTTATGAGGCTTTTTCAAAGCAATATGCTGAGGCAAATGACGTGTTTGCTGATGTGCAAATAGTTGCGGATCATATTGATAACGTCGTGAATTTGGCGGGTATTGATTATGTCGCTTTTGGTTCTGACTTTGACGGTGTGGGCAACAGTCTGCCTAATGGCTTGAAGGATGTTTCTA
>JBLIFO010000015.1:0-29059 GCA_047633875.1 Marinoscillum sp.
ATCTTTAACTAATGGATCATACGTCAAGATTATTTTACCAAGTTGATTTGGTTCCAATACAATCGGCTCAAAAGACACCTTGATGTGCTTTGGTAATTTACTTTTTGTTTCTAGCCATGTGACTACAGTATCTAGCCCATTGTAAACATCAAAATCAAGTGTAATTGGCTTCTCTGTAGTAATTCGTCCAATATTTAGCGATTTATACTTCAGTCGGATGCCTCCAATCTCAGCAGTCAAATCATCAAATACCGTACGTGGCTTAGGTAGCACCTCTCCTTTAATAGTAAGGACTTCCTCCATTTTAGATTGACCAGCTAACTGAAAGCTGACACGTAAATCCTTGGTAAAACTTCCTGGTCTATTGAAAGGATCATATTGGACCATTACAAATCCCGTATCACCAGCCAAAATAGCATCCCCCGACCAATCAGGAGTAGTGCAGCCACATGAAGACGTAACAGAAGTAATCGAAACTTCTGTATCCCTTGTATTTACAAATTGGAATTTGTGAGAAATCTCTCCGCCTTCTTCCTTGACTTTTCCAAAGTCAAAACTTGACTCTAGTATTTGAATTTCTTGTTGTGCATAAGACTTTGGCCCTATCAACACAAAACCCAAAATAACAATGGCGACACTCACTTTTCCTTTCATAGACATTTCACTTATTGGCTTGACCAACATTATGAACGGCGCAAAGATTCAATTTATTTAGTTTTGCACAAAAAATATAAATGGCCAGAATACTTACCGGAATCCAAAGCTCAGGAAAGCCACATTTGGGCAATTTACTAGGTGCAATCATGCCTGCAATAGCGCTATCGCAAGACCCGAAGAACGAGTCCTTTTTCTTCATAGCAGACCTTCATTCACTCACTACAATCAAGGATGCAAGTATTAGGATTGAAAATGTGAATTCGGTAGCAGCTGCTTGGTTGGCTTGTGGATTTGATACCGAAAAAAACTTATTCTACAGACAGTCTCGAGTGCCAGAGGTTTGTGAGTTGGCCTGGTATTTAAACTGCTTCACTCCTTTTCCAATGCTTGCTAATGCGCACTCATTCAAGGACAAGTCGGATAAGCTTGCAGACGTAAATGCTGGACTTTTTACATATCCAGTATTGATGGCAGCAGATATACTCCTGTATGATGCTGATTTAGTTCCAGTAGGCAAAGACCAGCGTCAACACCTAGAGATGACTCGTGACCTTGCTTCCTCTTTCAACCACACTTTTGGTGAAACTTTTGTATTACCAGAAGCGAGGATAGATGAACAACTGATGACGATTCCTGGTACAGATGGTCAAAAGATGAGTAAGTCCTATGGCAACACCATAGATATCTTCCAGTCAGATAAGCAATTGCGTAAGAATGTAATGGCAATCATTACAGATAGTACGCCATTGGAAGAACCTAAAAATCCTGACACTTGTAATGTTTTTGCACTTTATAAAATAATGGCTTCCTCAGATCAAACTGAAGAAATGCGCAAAAATTACTTAGCGGGAAATTACGGATATGGACATGCTAAACAAGAACTTTATGAAGTGATTGCAGAAAGATTCAATGATGTAAGATCTCGCTATGATCATCTTATTGCCAATCCAACTGAGCTAGATAGGCAATTAAAATTAGGGGAAGAAAAAGCTTCTAAAATTGCCCAATCTGTACTCTCGAAAGTAAAAGAAAAGCTAGGTTTCGGTTAAGATATTTTTTACAACTTTGAGATGAAATGCAGTGAATACCCCCAAGTTTTTTAACTTTCTTTCAATAGCTCCTTTAGTGGACTTAAATTAAGATAATCACTACTATTACTTACCCGATAACCCTATCCTTTCAAATCACAAAAGGATTAAATAAAATAGTTAAAAATGGAAATTCAAGAAAAAGCTCAAAAATGGCTAGATAGCCAAAAAGTAGACGAATCAACTAAATCAGCAATAAAAGAAATGATGGCAGAGCCTGGCCATAATGAACTTTCTGAATGCTTTTATAAAAATCTTGAATTTGGTACTGGAGGACTCAGAGGCATAATGGGTGTTGGCAGCAATCGCATAAATAAATACACTATAGGAATGGCGACCCAAGGTCTTGCCAATTACTTGAAAAAGACTTTTACAGGCAAAAATATAAGTGTAGCAATTGCACATGATAGCCGTAACAATAGCCGATTCTTTGCAGAAACAACTGCAGCTGTTTGCTCGGCTAATGGCATCAAGGTGTATCTTTTTGAAGCACTCAGACCTACTCCTGAGCTTTCATTTGCTATCCGTCATCTTGGCTGCCAAAGTGGTGTAGTATTAACCGCCTCCCACAATCCAAAAGAATACAATGGATATAAAGCATACTGGGATGATGGCGCTCAAATGGTACCCCCGCATGATAAAAACGTAATCATAGAGGTCGAGAAGATATCATCTATCGATGATGTGAATTTTGAGTCAAACAGCGATCTAATTGTCTCTATAGGAAAAGAAGTAGACGAGCCTTATCTCAAAATGATCGAAGGACTTAGTCTGTCTCCTGAGGCAATTGCCAAAGAAAAAGACATGAAGATCGTCTTCAGTGGTATTCATGGTACGGGTACTGTGCTTGTCCCGCCAATATTGAAGCGTCTTGGCTTTACTAATGTCGTAGAAGTAGCTGAGCAAGCTATAGCAGATGGAAACTTCCCTACAGTTGTTTATCCAAATCCTGAAGAACCTGAAGCCCTAAGCCTAGCATTGAAAAAAGCCAGAGAAATCGATGCTGACTTGGTGATGGCAACTGACCCTGATGCGGACAGAGTTGGAATAGCTGTAAAAAATGACAAAGGCGAATTCCAGCTACTTAATGGCAATCAGACTGGCACACTTCTCCTCTATTACTTAATGAGAAAGTGGAAGGAAAATGACAAGCTTGATGGCAATCAATTTATTGTTAAAACAATTGTAACCACAGATTTAATAGAAAAGATCGCCAATAAATACGGTGTTACTCTTTACAATACCCTCACAGGTTTTAAATACATCGCTGAGGTAATCAGAAACCTTGAAGGCAAAAGCAAATTCATAGGTGGTGGTGAAGAAAGCTATGGATATCTCATCGGAGATGATGTGCGCGACAAAGATGCGATCGCTTCATGCGCAATGATAGCTGAGATGGCTGCTTGGGCAAAAGCCGAAGGAACCACACTTTATGAATTACTAAAATCTATCCATGTAGAATTCGGACTTTACCAAGAATCATTAAAGTCGATAACGAAAAAAGGTAAAACTGGCGCGGATGAAATTACGCAAATGATGGTTCGCCTCAGAGAAAATCCACCAAAAAAACTAGCAGGATCTGCTCTCATTGAGCTTATTGACTATGAACTAAGTACTTCGAAAAATATTTCAACTGGGGAGCTCTCAAAAATTAATTATCCAAAATCCGATGTATTACAGTTTTTGACTTCTGATGGCACCAAAGTATCAGTAAGACCTTCAGGTACTGAGCCAAAGATTAAATTCTATTTTTCTGTAAACAGCAAAGTCCCTTCAAAAGAAGAATATGACGCTATTATTACCTCTCTTCACGCAAAAACAGAGGCAGTAATTAAGGATTTGGATGTATAACAATAAACCTATCATATATAACTATAAGTTAGTTATGACTAAGTAATATTGCTTGGGATTTTGAAACCAATTCTATATATAATTATATTCGTGTGCACTAACCTTAATCACCTTGACTGTAATTATCAATTTATTGCTCATCGCAGTGGGTTTTGTCCTACTGATAAAAGGAGCCGACTTTCTCGTGAATGGAGCCTCATCATTGGCTAAACGCTTCAATGTGTCAGATATTGCCATTGGTCTCACCGTGGTAGCCATGGGTACTTCTGCACCAGAACTAGTAGTCAATATTATTTCAGGTGCAGTACCAACAGTAGCAGAAGATGGAACGGTCACCCATGATATCGTCTTTGGAAATATAATCGGTTCAAATATTTTCAATATTTTCATGATTCTAGGGATTTCAGCAATTATCTATCCCCTAACAGTACAGAGAAATGCACTTTGGAAAGAAATACCCTTTTCTCTTGTAGTAACAATAATCTTCTTTTTATTAATCAACTACGTAACATTTGAAGGAGAGGATCCTAATACAATAAGCACCATTGATTCTTTCATTCTAATTGGAATGTTCGTGCTGTTTCTCATTTATATCTTCATGAACCTTACTAGGAATCCTGACGATAGTGAGTTAGTAGAAGATATTGTAATCATGGGTAGTGTTAAGACTACTGTGATGATAATCTTCGGTATAGCTGGTTTGATCTTCGGTGGGAAAATAATCGTAGACAATGCCGTAGAAATAGCAATGGCATTTAATGTGAGTGAAAAACTTATTGGTCTAACAATACTGGCAGCTGGTACTTCTTTGCCTGAATTGGCCACTTCTGCGGTAGCAGCATTTCAGAAAAAATCAGATCTAGCAGTTGGTAACATTGTAGGATCAAACATCTTTAATCTTCTACTTGTAGTTGGAGCAACTGGATTGATTCACGCTCCTCTAGGATTCCCTGTGGCACTAAACCTTGATCTTGGTTTTGTAATAGGTGGTACCCTTCTATTATTTGTATTCATGTTCTCGTTTGGTAAATACAAGCTTGATCGTATCGAAGGAGTTTTTTATCTCATTGGGTTTTTCTTCTACATGTACATCCTATTCGATAGAGAAGGAATGGGATTCGGTATATTCTTCTAACTAAATTAGTCATCAAAACACAAATATCTGATACCAAGCTAGTTTTGGTATCAGATATTTGTGTTTTAAACCACTCATAATATGTTGCCAAACATTAATCCTACCACCACAAAAGCATGGAAGGCCTTAACAACGCATTATCAAGAAATTGGAAATGTGGAAATGAAAAAACTCTTTACTGAAGATTCCACAAGGTTCGAAACATTCTCAAGAACCTTTGAAAATATCTTCTTTGACTTTTCTAAGAATAGAATCAATCAAGAAACTTTTAGTCTATTGTGTCAACTAGCCGAAGAGGTAAATCTCGATAAGGCAAAAAAAGAAATGTTTGGTGGCAGCATCATCAACCTCACTGAGAATCGTGCGGTACTACATGTAGCGCTACGAAATAGAAAAGGCAAGCCCGTTTTGGTGGATGGTGAAGATGTGACACCTGCCGTAAATGATGTGATAGACAGAATGAAATCATTTACAGACCGTTTGCATAATGGTCATATCAAGGGCTTCACTGATAAAAGCATACAATACATTGTTAATATTGGGATAGGCGGATCTGACCTTGGCCCTTTTATGGTCACGGAATGTTTAAAACCCTTCCAAAAGGAAGGCATTCAATCACATTTCGTATCTAATGTAGATAGCAGTCACATAGTGAATGTACTCAAGCAAGTTGACCCTGAGACCACTCTCTTTATCATTGCTTCTAAGACCTTTACCACTCAGGAGACAATGACCAATGCTAACTCTGCACGGGACTGGTTTCTATCTCATGCTAAAGATGCCAATCATGTGAAGCATCATTTCGTAGCTATCTCGACTAATAAGAAAGCCGTAAGTGAGTTCGGAATTGAGCTGAGCAACATGTTTGAGTTTTGGGACTGGGTAGGTGGAAGGTATTCATTGTGGTCTTCCATTGGTCTTTCTATCGCATGTGCGGTAGGTTTCGATAAATTCAATGAATTGCTCGAGGGTGCTGAAGCAATGGATGAGCACTTCCTTAATACGCCCACAGAAGACAACCTACCAACTATTCTCGCCTTGCTAGGTATATGGTATAATAACTTCTTTGGAGCGGAGACACACGCTATCCTGCCTTATGATCAATACATGCACGCCTTTGCACCGTACCTACAGCAAGGTGATATGGAAAGCAATGGAAAATATGTCGATCGAAATGGCCAGAAAGTTACTTATCAAACTGG
Organism: Marinoscillum sp.; assembly: GCA_047633875.1. Classification (GTDB taxonomy): domain Bacteria; phylum Bacteroidota; class Bacteroidia; order Cytophagales; family Cyclobacteriaceae; genus Marinoscillum. The sequence continues at coordinate 5,934 of JBLIFO010000015.1, forward strand.
TCCTATCATCTGGGGAGAACCAGGAACCAATGGTCAGCACGCGTTTTATCAGCTGATTCACCAAGGTACCAAGTTGATACCATGTGATTTTTTAGCTGCAGCCAAAAGTCAAAATCCACTGGCTGATCATCATGAGAAGCTTCTTGCTAATTTTTTCGCCCAAACAGAAGCATTGATGCTAGGTAAATCTAAGGACCAAGTGGTAGCGGAATTTGAAGCAGCTGGGGTTGCTAAAGATCAAATTGAATTACTGACTGCATTCAAAGTATTTGAAGGCAACCGACCAACGAATAGTATTTTATTTAAAGAATTGGATGCGAGAACACTAGGCTCTCTTATCGCCATGTACGAGCACAAGATCTTTGTACAAGGTATAGTTTGGAACATTTTCAGTTTTGATCAGTGGGGAGTAGAGCTGGGCAAGCAACTGGCCCAAAAGATATTGCCTAGACTATCGGGTGATGAGAAAATAACGGATCACGACGCATCTACCTCTGGACTAATAAACAAATACAAAGCGCTTAGGAAATAGTAAATCTGAGATGCTGGCAGAATATGGCTGTGGCAATGGCTACATTCAAAGATTCTGCCTCACCTATTTTAGGAATAGTGACCTTGCTATGGATTAAGTCTGAAAGTTTCGGGCTTATTCCATGCGACTCACTGCCCATTATCAGGATAGACGGCTTTTGTGGTTTCCATTCATTAAGGGCGACTCCTTCGAGATCCGCGCCAAAGCTTTCCAAATCACTATTAGAGCAAAAAGTGACTAAATCTTCATAGTAAACTTTTACTCTTTTAAATGATCCCATGGTAGCATTTATGACCTTAGGGTTGTAAATGTCAGCACAATCGGGAGAGCAAATAACCTGACGAAATCCATACCAATCAAGGGTCCTTATGATGGTGCCAAGATTTCCGGGATCACTTACGCCATCCAATACAATTATATGATCATCATAGCTCACCTGTTCAACTTCGCGACTTGGAATCTCTGCAACTGCAAGACAATCTTCATTTGACTGAAACGTTCCTAATTCTACAAGGTCTTTTGGACTTGCTTCTACTATCGAACCCTCAAATTGGCGGAGATATTCGCTATGTTGAGCTATGAACTCTCTAGTCCCAATGACATACTTTATTTTAAAATCAGAAGACAGGAGTTCCAATACATTTTTCTTGCCTTCAATCATAAAACAGTTTTCGCGTAGGCGGTACTTTTTTATCTTCAGTGATTTGATGAATTTTGAAAGCTTAATTGATACCATTAGGTAAACTGGGTTTGAAAATAAAAATACTCGTACTGATTCTGCCCTTGCTCCTCTCTTCGTGCCTAGGCACAAAGTACCTAAAAAGGGATGAATCCATACTTTACAAGCAGAAGATAAGAACATCCTCGTCATTAAATGCTGAGGAAATTTCCCCACTCATCTCGCAAACTCCCAATAGTCATTTTATTGGACTACCAATCGCACATTTGGTGCATGTATATAAGTTTGGAGAGAACATACGTGATACCGCACGTATAAATGTCAAAATAGATAAACTAGATACGAAGTACTCCAAAAAAATAGCTGAAGCAAAATCAAGTGCACGAAAGACGAAACTAAATAGCAAGAAACTCACGAAACAAGAGAAGCTAAAAAAGAAACTAAACGAAGGCAATCAATTGATGCGGCTGGGTGAAAAATTAGCCGTTTTTGACAGCTCCTCAACATTTATCTCCGAAAAAAATATTCAAAACTATCTCTTTTCAATAGGATACTTCAATGCCTTAATAAGCACAAAAGCTGAAACAAATAACCAACTGACCAAAGTTGAATATTTAATTGATGCAGGAAAACAGTTTCGGATTGATTCTATTATATATCAGATAGCAGATCCTAAAGTTGACTCTTTGTTTCATAGGGAAATATCCAAATCACTTCTTAAAAAAGCCAAATACGAACAAAGTGCTTTTGGTGCAGAAAGAGATCGTGTCTATGAAATGCTCTCAAACAATGGCTACTACAATTTCAAAAGACAATATGTCCAATTTGAAGTAGATTCTACCACTCTGGATGATCAAAGGCTAATTGTAAGGGAAAATATTGCAAATCCAAGCGTCAGTGAAGAACACAAAGTATTTCGGATCGACTCTGTGATCTTTAGCAATGAAACCATCAAATCCACACGTAAGAATTTGATCAAGAATTATAACAATATCACCTTCAATTTCTCGAATGACAAGTATCCAGAAAGAATACTTGCCTGGAGAATATTCCTTGAAAAGGATAGCTTATACAGCAAAGAGCTGACGTTGGAAACTCAAAAGCAACTCTCCTATCTTGATGTCTTCAAATTTGTAAACATCAATTATGACAGCAGCGGAGGAAAATTTATCGCAAACATATTTACCAGTCCTCTCAAGAAGAATGAAACGTCTACTGAAGTAGGACTTAGCGTATTAGATCAGGCGGGAGCATTGCCTGGGCCTTTTTTCAATTTCAACGCTAAAAGCAGAAATGTCTTTGGCGGATTAGAGATCATCCAATTATCTGGAAATACTAGTATTCAGGGTATCAAAAGTGTTAGCGATCAAACCAATAACTATTCTAGATTTCAATACGGCGGTGAGCTTTCCGTGACCTTTCCACAATTCCTTTTCCCAATGAAAGAAACATTGAGAGCGAGCATAGGTAAATACAACCCTAGAACCAAAATATCTACGGGTATCAACTTTGAAGATAGGATTTCGGAATATGAGCGTACTACTTTCAATGGAAGCATGTCCTATATCTGGCAAGTAAGAGACAACTCGCAATTCACCTTGAGACCTTTTGATCTTAGTTATATCTATTCACTCACCTCCAACTCTTTTCAGCAGGATCTTGATATACTGGATTCTTTAGGCAACAAGTCATTAGTAAGCGCCTTTCAGTCTTCATTCGTGAGTTTTTCGTCCATCAGTATGAACTTCAATAAGAACAATTATGGACTTGGAAATAACAACTCTCGATTACTCCAGGCCTATCTTGAAACCGCTGGAAATATTGAGAATGTATTCGGAAATGAACCTTTTGGATCAGATCTCGAATATTATAAATATCTCAAATTCAATATAGACCTACGCAAAATCAATAAGCTCACTTCAAAGTCCACACTCGCCTACAGACTAAATGTAGGAGCTGCTTTCGCATACGGCTCCAACCTATCTTTGCCTTATGAAAAATACTTCTTCGCAGGTGGTAGCAATAGCGTGCGCGCGTGGCAGCCAAGACGATTGGGCCCAGGTTCATTTGCTGTTTACCAAAGTGAAGTGGGTACTTCAGACATTATAGTAGACAACAGAGTGGAGCGACCCGGAGATATTATTTTAGAAAGCAGTATTGAATATAGAAGAGATTTGATTGGTTTTGTTGACTATGCACTTTTCATTGACGCTGGTAATATTTGGCTTTGGAATAGCCGAACCATAGACAATACCTCTGATGGATTTGGTGATGGCACGAATGACGATGGAGTCTTTCGTGCTAGTACATTCTTGAAAGAAATCGCAGTTGGTGCCGGTTACGGTTTTCGCTTCGATTTCTCATTTTTGGTGCTGCGAATCGATTTTGCTTATAAAATAGTCAACCCTGCTTTTCCAATTAATGAACGATTCATTTTGGGCGATTATCAATTCAAAGATCTTTGGGATTTCAGAAACAAAGGAGCAATTAATATAGGAATAGGCTACCCATTCTAATATGACGAGAAGCGAAAAGATAACTACATGGTTCAAAGAACTACAAGATGAAATATGTGAAGGGCTGAAACAACTCGACTCTCTTGCTGTGATTCATGAAGACATTTGGGATCGCGCTGAGGGTGGTGGTGGACGCACGAGAGCCATTACTGGAAAAGGAGTGATAGAGAAAGGTGGAGTAAATTTCTCTGCTGTTCATGGGCCTGTTCCAGAAGCTATTCAAAAATCCTTCGGTATTGGAGCAACCCACTTCTATGCCACTGGCGTTTCTATTGTCTTGCATCCCATCAATCCCTGGGTGCCCATCATTCATATGAATGTCCGCTATTTTGAAACAGGAGCTGATGAAAAATACCCAAACGGTCTATACTGGTTCGGTGGCGGAATTGATCTTACACCTCACTATGCCGATGAGTCTTCCGGGAAATTTATTCATAATTCCTTAAAGGATGTTTGTGATGCCGCTTATACTGACTATTACACACGTTTCAAAAAATGGGCAGATGACTATTTTTTCATCAAACACAGGGACGAAACAAGAGGTGTTGGTGGTATTTTCTACGATCATCTTAATGAATCAGGCGAGTCCTTATCATTTGATGAGCTATGGCAGTTTCAACAATCGGTAGGACAAGCGTTCGTGCCGATCTATAAGTATTATGCAGAGTTGAATAAAAATAAGTCGTATACCGAAGCGGAAAAGGCATGGCAGATGATTAGAAGAGGCCGATATGCAGAATTCAACTTGGTTTGGGATAGAGGCACCAAATTTGGCTTAGATACTGGTGGCAGAACCGAGTCTATCCTGATGAGTCTACCACCTCAGGCCAATTGGGAATATAATCATCAACCAACAGAAGGTACACCTGAAGCAGAGACGCTCAAATGGCTTAAGAAAGGGATAAACTGGGTAGGCTAATGTGGGAAACCCTCAACCAACTGGATACACAAATATTCATTTTCCTCAATGGGCTGGGATCGCCGTACTTAGACGAGATCACGCGTGCTTTGTCCAATAAATTTCTATGGATCCCTCTTTACCTCTATTTGATCTACAGAATTTATGATCAAAAGAGATCGAATTTTGTAATCTGGCTTGGCATAGTGATCTTGGTTGTGAGTTGTACTGATCAGATTACTTCCAATTTAATGAAGCCATTCTTTGAGCGGCTCAGGCCTTGCAAAGACCCATTGCTAAGTGACGTGATTCTCATACTGGATAAATGTCGAGGCAACTTTGGTTTTGCTTCTGGTCATGCAGCTAACTCGATGGGACTTGCGTTCATCTACTTTCTAATGGAACGCTCAATATTTTCCAAAGGATTGATCCTGTGGGCTCTGGCAGTGGGATATAGCAGAATCTATCTTGGGATGCACTATCCTGGTGATGTAATTATCGGATGGTCTATTGGAATTCTTGCCGCACTTCTAATCTACACTTTGGCCTCCAAATGGTTCAAAGCATATTTAGCTGCCCCATGAATGCCTCCTTATAGGAAGCTCCAATTGGAATCACTTTGTCAGCAATATAAACGTTATAGTCTTCGATGTGATTGATACGATTGCGGTTCGCAATAAAAGATCTGTGTACTCTACTGAAAATACTCTGAGGTAGCCTTTTCTCGATCCCCTTCATTGTGTGGTGCACGATAAACTTACCTTTTAGACAATTGAAAATTACATAGTCCGCCAACGCCTCAACGAAGATCAAGTCGCTAAAATTAATTTTCACAAACTTAGAATCGGACTTGACAAATAGATGATCTACTTGCTCAGCAAGTTTCAATTCTTTCTCTCTCTCGTCTTTTGCTCTAACTACAGCTTTAAGAAATCTGGAATATTCTAGAGGCTTTATCAAATAATCCAGCACATCACCCTCAAATGCCTCTATAGCATACTCCTTTTTGGAAGTCACAAAGATGATCGGATAGTTGTTCTTTAGCGACTTTGAAAGCTCCATACCGGACATTTCAGGCATTTCAATATCCAAAAAGACAAGATCCACATCATTGTTTTTTTCGCCGATCAAGATATTGGAAGCTTCCAGCGTGTTATCTAAAACGTGGGATAGGTTGAGGAAATCCGTCTGCTCAATGAATTTGGCAAGGATCAATCGAGACATTTCGTCATCATCCACCACCATGCAGTTTAGGCCATTCATAGGATCAAGTTTGAGTTAGCTTTTTAATATACTTCCCAATAATATCAAATTCAATATTAATCAGGGAATCTATCTTCAGCCGATGAAAATTAGTGTTATTAAATGTATAAGGGATAATGCCTACTTTGAAAGAATTAGAGCCAATTTCGAAACAAGTGAGACTCACACCATTGACACAGACACTCCCTTTCTCTACCATCAGTTCAGCCGGTTCACCCAATTGAAATGAGAAAATCCATGAACCATCTACATCTTTGATATCCTTCACCCTTGCAACTGTATCTACATGTCCTTGGACAATATGCCCATCTAGGCGACCATTCATAACCATACAGCGCTCAAGGTTTAGATCATCCCCTATTTGTAGATCTTTAAGATTAGTTCGGCTCAAGGTTTCATCAATAGCCGTAACCCAATACCCATCTTCTTCTATTTTAGTCACTGTAAGGCAGATACCATTGTGGCTTACACTTTGGTCTACTTTCAATTCATTACTGATTTCAGAAGAAATTTTAAGATGTAAGTTGGTTCCATCTCTCTGAGTTTTCTTAAGATTGCCGATAGACTCAACTATTCCTGTAAACATTGGTGATTGGTATTTTGAGATGTAGCTTTTAAACTGAAAATAGACTTACACAATAATAGTTATACTTCATTGGAAGACAGTTATCGACACAAAGGAATGCGTAAACTTTTGATCAAAGAGGTCAAAGAAAAAGGCATTACAGATGAGCGCGTTTTGGATGCAATGTTCAAATTACCTCGGCATTACTTTTTTGACGAAATTTTTGTGACGCATGCCTATGATGATAAGGCCTTCCCGATAGGTCAAGGTCAGACCATCTCTCAACCTTATACGGTTGCCTTTCAGTCGGAGCTTTTGGAAATCAGTCCTGGCCATAAAATTCTGGAAATAGGAACTGGCTCAGGCTATCAAGCAGCCATCCTTCTAGAACTCGGCGCAGAAGTATTTACCATCGAATACAATGAAGTGCTCTTCCACAAAACCAAAGCTTTTCTTCCCACGATAGGCTATCGACCCAATTTTTTCTTGGGCGATGGATCAAAAGGGCTTCCCGCCAATGCTCCATATGATGGAATTATAGTTACGGCAGGCGCCCCCACGGTACCTAATGCTTTGATTGCTCAACTTAAAATTGGAGGAAAACTTATAATCCCTGTGGGAGATGGAAAGAAACAAGCGATGTTCAAATTCACGAAAGTGAGCGAAAACAAAATATCCAAAAAATCATTTAAAAACTTCAGCTTCGTACCTTTACTGGGCGAGAACGGCTGGAAATAATTATGAGCGAAAAGACTAAATACTGCAAGGACTCACATGTGATCATGACGGAGATGGTGCTGCCAAACGACACCAATACCCTCAATAATCTTATGGGCGGACGATTGATGCATTGGATGGATATAGTATCAGCAATCGCCGCACAACGTCATAGCAATAGAATCGTAGTGACCGCCTCAGTGGATAACATTTCATTCTCGAAAGCCATACAGCTAGGCAATGTCGTAACGCTTCGTGCATTTGTCACAAGGGCGTTTACTTCTTCCATGGAAGTTTATATAGAAGTAACAGCAGAGGATATTCCTTCGGCAAAGAAAATTGCCACTAACAAAGCCTTTTTCACCTTCGTGGCTGTGGATCAAATGAGTAAACCCATAGACGTGCCACCGATAACCCCCGAAACTGAGGAAGAAAAAGAGCTGTTTGATGGCGCATTGAGGAGAAGACAACTTCGACTCGTTTTAGGTAAAAGAATGAAACCTGAAGAAGCGACAGAACTCAAATCTATTTTTATTCCTAAATGATACCTGACGAACATCTTTCATTATTCTTCACTGAAGATCTATACGTACTCAATGAGGAATTGAGCACTACAAAACCTGTAGAGCAAGTAGAAGCGACCGTGGAAGAACCGAAGGAAGAATTGGTAAAGAAGGTAGAGCCAACACCTGAAATTCCAGAAGTAAAAATAACTGTAGCCGAGTTGGCTATTTGGACTCCTCCTTTGACAGAGGAAGATCGTGTACTTCTTACGAAAATCTTAAAAGCTATAAAACAAGAAATGTCTGACGCATTAGTCATGCAAGGCATTAATTCCTACTCACCGCATTACAAGAAGCTAATTTGTTTTGGTTACCAAAAGGAACTTGAGCTAAAGACTGGCAAAAACACGCTTCTTTATTCTCTTGATCAAAGAGGTGAACAGACCATTCTCATCTCTGATGAACCTGCAGCTCTTCACCAAGATGTATCTAAGAAAACTCAACTTTGGAACGCTCTAAAATTGATGTTTCCAGATGTAGCTGGTTAAATATTAATCGAAGAGCTCGCTTAATTTAGCTGCGAGTGATTGCCCTCTTAGACCCTTTTCAGCTATAGTGCCATCTGGAGCAATAAGATATGTCGCCGGAATAGCTGTGATCTGATAATCTGCGGCGACCTTTGAGTTAAAGTATTGTAAATCAGAAACGTGCAACCACTTCAATCCATCTTTTTCAATAGCACCGACCCAAGCTTCTTTAGTACGATCAAGTGAAACGCCCAAAATCTCAAATTGGTCACCACGGTATTTCTCATACAACCTTACCACATTAGGATTTTCTGCACGACATGGCTTACACCAAGCTGCCCAAAAATCGATCATTACATATTTTCCTCGCAAAGAACTGAGCGATATCATCTCACCATCAGGAGTCGGCAAAGTAATCTCAGGAGCCATAGAGCCTATTGCAAGCTTTTTAAGTGTACTTACACGTTTGTTTAACTCTTCGGTGAATGGATGACCTGGTAATTCCTGTATGAAGCGCTGTGCCACACTGTCGTGAAAACTAAAGTGCTCTTCAATTGGCAATGACTCCAAGCCATAGAAAGCAGCCAATGATGGAGTTACGGTCCAAATAAAATCCTTAATATCATTTTGACTTGAAACCATAAGGGAAAAATATTCCGCTCTTAATCGATTCATTGTCTGATCGTCTTGGCTATTGCGGGCTTCTAAGGCTTGCTTATTCAAATCTTGCACATCTGACTGCTGGTCACGCATCATGCCCTCTATCTGTTGAAGGTAGGTAGTGTGCTTAGAGCCTGTCACTGATACCTCACCACTTGGATTGTTGCCTTCAAGCATAATCACAACATCACGCTCTGTTCCATCTAGGATTAGATTCATTTGCTGGCGATTGTAAAAATTAAGTCTGTAAAAACTAGGCGTATCGGGAGCTATATAAAACTCAAATGCACCTGACGCCTCCACCTCAATCGTATCCAAAGTTTTTATTCCGTCGAATTCAAATTGATTTAATAGAGCCAACTCCCCACTAATAGGATTCTCCACCTTTCCGGAAACTTTCACACCTTTTTTTGCTTCACTATTGCAGCCCGAAATGCTGGTGGAGATGATTAAGACTAGAAATAAAGTATTTCTCATAATGATATTTTTAAAGGGTGCTAAGTACCTATTATAGTTTCGATTTTATAAGTGTCTCTGCTTGAACGATCACTCTATCCAAACCTGAAACATCCTTTCCACCAGCTGTTGCATAAAAAGGCTGACCGCCCCCTCCACCTTGAATTTCTTTCGCCAATTCTCTCACAAGCTCAGAAGCGTTGAAACCTCTTGCAAGCAAGTTTTCATTCAGTATTACACTAAGCATTGGCTTGCCATCAAGATCTGCAGCAAGTATCACTAGCGCATTGTCTAATTCATTCTTCAGTTCAAATGACAGCTGCTTCAATACATTCGCATCAGGCAAACTCACCTTAGCCAATACCACATTCACATCACCAAATGCCTTAACAGCATTCAGAAGATCCTTCTTCAGCGCACTGCCTTGTTGCTGATTTAGCTCATCTATCTTTTTTTGAAGGCTCGCTCGCTCTTCTAGCAAGCCAGCCACTGCCTTTTTGGTATCCGCAGGATTTTTTAACAATTCCTTTATATCAGCAAGCAGAGACAATTCCTCATTCATGTATTCCTCTGCTCCATCAGCCGTGATGGCTTCAATTCGTCGTACTCCAGCCGCCACAGAGCTTTCACTCACGATTTTCATTGACCCGATTTGACCAGTAGCAGCCACGTGGGTTCCTCCGCACAGCTCTACCGAATATTTAGAATCGAATGTAATCACTCTTACAAACGCTCCATATTTTTCACCAAAGAGTGCCATTGCACCAAGCTTTTTAGCTTCTTCTATCGGCACATTTCGCCTTTCATCCAAGGTAATATTTTCGCGGATTTTTCTATTGACAATCTGTTCTATTTGTTTGAGCTCCTCATCAGTAACTTTGGCAAAATGTGAAAAATCGAATCTCAATACTTGCTCGTTTACCAATGAACCTTTCTGATGAACATGCTCGCCCAATACCTCTCTTAGAGCTGCATGAAGCAAATGTGTAGCAGAGTGATTGTTCTCAGTCTTTCTACGTTTTTCGGTATTTACTTCAGCAGAAAAATCTGCATGAAGGTCCTTTGGTAAAGCTTTGGCATAATGAACAATAAGGTCATTCTCCTTTTTAGTATCAAAAATCTCAACCTTCTCACTGCTGCTAGTTAAGGTCCCAACATCACCTACTTGACCACCACTTTCCGCATAGAAAGGCGTTTGGTCTAGTACTAATTGAAAGAAGCTAGTTTTCTTCTGCTGAACCTCGCGGTATCTTTGGATCTTGGATGTGCTGATCAAGTGATCATAACCTAAAAATACTGACTCATCCGAGTCTCCATTTACCACTATCCAGTCACCAGTTGACTGCTGAGCAGCACTCTTCGAACGTTCCTTCTGCTGAGCCATCTCTTGCTCGAATCTCTTTTCATCCACCGAAAGGCCATTTTCACGTGCTATTAATGAAGTAAGGTCTAATGGAAATCCGTAGGTATCATATAGTTCAAATGCCGTTTTCCCGTCAATTACCTTCAAGGAAGCATCTGATTTAATGATGTCAATTCTCTTGAGTCCTTTATCGAGTGTCCTTAAAAATGAAGCCTCCTCTTCTCGAATCACTTTCGCCACAAAATCTCTCTGGGCATGAAGCTCCGGGAATGTATCTTCAAATTGTAATGCCAACGGTGCTACAAGCTCTGTCAGAAATGGATCTTTGAAATTAAGGAACGTATAGCCATATCGAACTGCCCTTCTAAGTATGCGACGGATCACATAACCAGCCTTAGCATTGCCTGGAAGTTGCCCATCTGCAATACAAAAAGATATTGCGCGGATGTGATCAGAGATTACCCTAATCGCTATATCTGATTTTTCATTCTCACCATAAACTACTCCAGCTTTAGCTGCAAGTATCTGGATGATTGGCTGGAATACATCGGTATCATAGTTGGACTGCTTCTTTTGTACGGCCATAGCTAGTCGCTCAAAGCCCATTCCTGTATCTACATGCTGCTGAGGAAGATTTTTAAGACTTCCATCTGCCAATCGATTGAACTGCATGAATACAAGGTTCCAAATCTCCACCACTTGTGGGTGGTCATTGTTTACCAAATCTCTTCCCGATATTTTTTTAATCTCTTCGTCTGAACGAAGATCTATGTGTATCTCAGAGCAAGGACCACAGGGTCCTGTCTCACCCATCTCCCAGAAATTGTCCTTTTTGTTGCCATTTAATATTCGCTCTTCCGGCAGCAACTTCGCCCAATAGCCACGAGCCTCTTCATCAGAAGCCAATTGCTCAGCATCATCCCCTTCAAAAACTGTCGCATACATTCTATCTGCCGGTAGTTTACATTCTATTGTGAGAAACTCCCACGCCCACTCGATAGCTTCTTTCTTGAAGTAATCTCCAAAAGACCAGTTACCAAGCATCTCGAACATGGTATGGTGGTAGGTATCCAAACCTACTTCCTCAAGATCATTGTGCTTGCCAGATACTCTTAAACACTTTTGTGTATCAGCAATCCGTGGCGCTTCCGCAGTTTTATTCCCTAGAAAATAATCCTTAAACTGATTCATCCCGGCATTGGTAAACATCAGAGTTGGATCATTCTGAACCACTATTGGGGCAGAAGGGACTATTTTGTGAGATTTGGAACTGAAAAAATCAAGAAACTTTGAGCGAATCTCTTTGGCCTCCATGTAATGTGCTGAATGTTAATATGTTATGAAATTGTGTTTGGAAAGTAGAATCAAAAAAACGTAAATTCGTATTTGACTTTGTATATCCAAGCGGACAAAATTAAGAGAAAATCACCTAACAAAGGCTTATGGCTAGAATTAAGTACTATTATGACACAGAGTCGTGTAGATACGAAAGAATCAAAGTTTCAAAGTGGGATATACTGTGGAATTCGCTTGGTTTTCTGACTCTCGCAATACTTATTGGAGTAGGTCTTGTATTCGTCTATATCAGCTATTTTGAATCTCCTGAAGAAGCCCTTTTGCGTAAAGACAATGAGGAGCTCAGGATGTATTATGAATTGCTCGGTGATGAACTGGATGATGCAAACAAAATGTTGTCAGCGCTACAAGAACGAGATGACAATATCTATAGGGTAATCATGGGTGCCGAACCAATTCCTGATGAAGTAAGAACAGCTGGAACGGGTGGAGCAAATAGATATAGGGATATACTAGAGAAAGGTCTTGAACGTGAAAGTTTAATTTTAGATAATCTCCAGCGACTTGATATACTTAAAAAACAAATGTATGTCCAGACTAAGTCTTATGACGAAGTGATGAATCTGGCCATGAATAAAGAAAAGATGCTTGTCTGCATGCCCGCTATACAACCCGTTTCGAATGAAGACTTAAAAAGGTTCTCTAGTGGATATGGATATCGAATCGATCCAATACTGAAAATAAGAAAGCAACATACAGGGGTAGATTTTTCCTTACCTAAGGGTAATCCAGTATATGCCACTGGTGATGGAAAAGTAAAATTTACCAAGTCAAGCTTTAACGGATATGGTAAGCAAATAGAAATAGACCATGGTTTCGGATATATAACTAAATATGCGCATTTGCAGGAATTCTTGGTAAAAACAGGACAAAGCATAAAGCGAGGGGAGCTTATCGCATATTCCGGAAACAGTGGTAAATCTACCGCTCCTCATTTGCACTACGAAGTAATCATTGATGGCAAGCATGTTAATCCAGTTTATTATTTCTACAATGATTTAGACCCAGTAGAGTATGAGGAGATTCTTCGTCTTGCTTCTATTGAAAACCAAGCAATGGGATCATACTAATCTGATATTCATAGTGATGAAATTAGAAAGCGACCAACCGGTCGCTTTTTTTTATTGTCTAAAACTTGTGGAAAACTAGCTACATCTTCTAATACCTAAAGCCTTACTTTTGAATATGAGATATAGGATAATTTCTATTCTTTGCCTGATTGCTAATTCACCAAAGTACATAAATCTTCAGTGATATAACTTTTGTGAAATATTCTATCATTGGGACAAAGAAGTTTGAGGAATGGGAGTTTTTTGATTTGCCAATCGCTTAGAATTTTATATCTTCAAACTGAATTACTATAAGGTGCCATACAAGGAAAAAGAAATTGAGAAAAAATACTTTACCATCGGTGAAGTAGCTGATGAATTAAAGGTGGCAACCTCGCTTATACGATTTTGGGAAGGTGAATTTGACATTATCAAACCTAAGAAAAATCGTAAAGGCAATCGACAGTTTACGCAGGAAGACGTCAGGAATGTCAAGCTTATTTACTTTCTCGTAAAAGAGAAAGGCTTCACACTTCAAGGTGCCAGAGATTTCATTAAAAATGACGTTGATGCGGCTACTAGTAAGATGGAACTTATCGAATCTCTGAAGAAAGTAAAGTCTTTCTTAGAAACACTTAAAACGCAGCTTGGTTAATTCCATGGATGAAAAGCTCTACCAAGTAGCGCTTGAATTCGTTCCCCGAATTGGTGACGTCAATGCTAAAAATCTTATCGCCTATTGCGGTTCCGCTTCGGCTATCTTCAAAGCCAACACCAATCACTTAAAGAAAATACCTGGAATCGGACCAAAAGCAATCGAACTCTTACAGACAAGTGCCCCGCTCAAAGAGGCAGAACGTGTGTTAGAAGTTTGCCTCAAAAAAGAAATTGCGATTCATCACTTTACGGACAAGTCTTACCCTCACTTATTAAAGCAAGCGGCTGATGCCCCAAATATCATTTACTCCAAAGGACACATTGAAGATCTGAAAAGACCTTTGGCAATAGTAGGAACGCGAAATGCCACTGAATATGGAAAATCGGTAACAGAGAAAATCGTAGAAGACTCAAAAGTGCTTGGGGCGACAATTATCAGCGGATTGGCTTATGGCATAGACATAGCTGCACATAGATCAGCACTCAAAAATGACATCCCTACTATCGGAGTTTTAGCAGGAGGATTGGATTCAATATACCCCTCCACTCACAAGAAGTATGCTGAAGAAATGCTTGCGCTAGGTGGGCTGATTTCGGAAAATCCTCCCGGCATAAAAGCAGAGGCTCATTTTTTTCCAGCCCGCAATAGAATAATTGCTGGTATGAGCGAAGCTGTGATCGTAGTAGAAGCCGCTCAAAAAGGTGGCGCTTTGATCACTGCCAATATTGCGGACTCTTATGATAAGGTGGTCTTTGCCGTGCCGGGAGATCTTCAGCACAAATACTCAGAAGGATGCAACTATCTCATTCGCAATCAAAAGGCGCTCATCTACACGCGTATTGAAGACCTAAGATATCATCTAAACTGGGAAGAAGGAGGGGGAAATGAAAAAGCAAAGTCTTCAAGAGATTATTCCAAATTGGCAGAACTCGATCAAACTATAGTTAAAACTCTAGAACAGCACCCTGCTGGTATTGCAATAGATGAGCTCTCATGGCGCACGCAAATTCCAATCAATCGACTGGCTGGAAATCTATTGAATCTAGAGTTTGATGGTTATCTAAAATCACTTCCTGGTAAGAAGTACAAGCTTTCTTAAAATCCGTAGAAGATCGGAATCATCAAGGTAGCTATTAGCCAGAAAAGCAGGTTAAGTCCAACACCTACTTTAAAAAAATCTCCGAATTTATACTGACCAGCACTATAGACCATGGTATTGGTATGATAGCCAATTGGCGTCATGAAGCTAGCAGATGCTGCCAACATCACAGCGATCAAAAACGGATAGGGGCTTAACTCTAACTTATCTGCAGTTGTGATGGCAATGGGCGCTAAGAGTGCCGCTGCGGCATTATTACTCATGACCTCAGTGAGCATGGAGGTGGTGAAGTAAATACCAGAAACCAGCGCCACAGGCCCCCAAGCGCCAATATTGTCTATAAGTCCTGATGCAATAAAATCCGCCAATCCACTTTTACTCATCGCAATCCCCAAACTCAGAGCGCCTGAAAGCAAGAAAACGATTTTCCACTCAATGGAATTATAAACTTCGCGCATCGTAATGGTTCTGGACAACACAAGAACCATCGCACCTAATAACGTAGAAATTGCGATTGGTAATAATTCAAAAGTAGAGATAGTCACTACACCGAGTATTACACTGAGCACCGTTAAGAATTTCTTACGATTGAAATCAATAATTCCTTCTTCAGATAAGACAATGAACGGACTCTTTTGAGTCATCTCTTGTCGTTTAAGATTCTGTACACGGTGAGTTTTGATTTCTATAAGTATGACATCACCAGCAGTAAGATTCACCTCATGGAGGTTATCATGAACTACCTCTTCTCTATGTAAAATAGCCAAGGGAATGGCTCGATAACGCTTCATGAAATCCATCTGACGAAGGTTCATATTCTCAAATTCCGAACCAGAGGTAATAATTAATTCGAGAATAGAGGTGTCACCTTTCTGAATTTCACTTTCATTTAGACGGACGGCTTGAGTATTGAAATTGACTTTTAAGCGATCCTTAAGTGCCTTAATTTTATCTACTTCACAACGCACCTTTAAGACATCCTTCTCCTCAATGATAAAATCCCCAGCCGGTAACGTGAAAGCATTTTCTTTCCTCCGAACTTCAATTACATCTATTCCTAGTTCTTTGGAAAGTATAGAGTCCATGATACGCTGGCCTACGAACTCAGAACCTTTAAGCACTTCTATCTCAGAGAGATAATTGCGCATTCCGAATTTGCTATCAAGATCAACATCCTTCTGGCGATCTGGAAGTAGTTTTTTGCCGAAAAAGAAGATATAAAGCGATCCTACTACTAAGAATACCAAGCCTATGGGCGCACTAATAAACATTGGAAATGCCTCAATACCGTGTTCCATGGCAATTCCACTTACAAGCATATTGGTGGAAGTACCTATCATCGTACACATGCCACCAAAAATGGAAGCATAAGAAAGGGGAATGAGCAACTTAGTTGGGCTGATGCCTGATAAATTAGCTATACTGATCATCACAGGGATGAACATCGCTACTACTGGAGTATTGTTGATAAAAGCAGAAACCAACCCAATGAATACCATCATCATCAATATTCCCAAATTGAAATTCTTTCGAAATATTGGACCAAGAAAAGGGCCTATACGCTGTAAAGAGCCTGTTTTGAGAAGGGCATAACTCAATACGAACATGAATGCCACAGTTATAGTCGCGGGATTGCTAAAGCCTGCAAGACCCTCCTTGGGTGTAATTACACCGCAAATTATCAACGAGAGCATGATCAAAATCCCAACCAAATCAATGGAAAGCCATTCTGTCGCAAAAAGCACGATAGCGCCTAAAACGATGATTAAAACAATAATTGCATCTATGCCCATAGCGTCTTAATCGTTTAAAAATTAGCCAAAAACCTTTGAGGAAAAGGACAATGCATGTTGAAGTTGCTCGGTATCTATTTTCGACTCAATGTTCATTTCATCGAGCACATCACAAATGTACTCCGTAGGTATGTTACCGACCAACTCATCTTTAGCAAAAGGGCAACCACCATAACCAAGCAATGCTCCATCCAAACGACTACATCCCGCAACAATAGCTGCTTGTATTTTTGATTTACTAGTTTCTTTAGTAGCATGAAGATGCGCGCCAAATTCGATGTGTAAGTAAGCTGGGATAAGCAACGAGAATAATTCGCTAATTTCTTCTTCAGTAGCTACCCCTACGGTATCAGCAAGGGAAATTATTTTGATGCCCATCGCAACCAGTCGCTCCACAAAAGTTGCTACTAATGCCTCATCATAAGGGTCATTATATGGATTACCAAAGCCCATAGAAAGGTAGGTCACCAATGTCTTATTGTGCTTGACACAAAGTGCCTGTATGTCATTTAGATTCTGAAAAGCTTCCTCTATGGATCGATTGGTATTACGTTGCTGAAATGTTTCAGATAGCGAAAGCGGGTATCCGAGATACGTTATTTGATCAAAAGCGACTGCTTGCTCTGCTCCTTTCAAATTAGCTATGATTGCTAAAAGCTTGGTGCTCGAATCAGATAGCTCTAATCCTTCAAGCACTTCGGCAGTATCTCTCATCTGGGGAATCGCTTTAGGCGAAACGAAGCTCCCAAAATCCAAGGTATCAAAACCAACTTTCAGTAATTCATTAAGGTACTCGATCTTAAGTACAGTCGGCACAAAGTCATGCAATCCTTGAATGGCATCTCTTGGACATTCTATAATTTTCATACCTTGATTTTAAATCAAAGATATCAGAAAAGTTCTTTCGCAATCCGCTCTACCGAATCAGACTTACCCATGGAGTAATAATGCAATACCGGAACACCTTTTGCCATAAGCTCTTTGGACTGTTTGATACCCCATTCAATGCCAACTTCTTTGACTTGCTTATTGTCTTTACATTTTTCAATAGCCATGTAGAGATCATCAGGTATATCTATATGAAAAATACTTGGCAAGATCGTCATGTGATTTTTGGTCGTGATTGGCTTCAGGCCTGGAATGATTGGCACATTGATTCCTTCTTTCCTACACTTATCTACAAACTCAAAGTATTTCGAATTGTCAAAAAACATTTGAGTTACGATATATTCAGCTCCCGATTCTATCTTCTCTTTCAAGTATTTCAAATCAGACTTCAGATTCGGTGCTTCGAAATGCTTTTCAGGATAACCTGCTACGCCTATGCAAAAGTTTGTAGGCATTGCATTTTGTAGTTCTTCATCAAGGTATTTGCCCTGATTCATTCCCATCACCTGATTTACCAAATCAATCGCATAAGCATTACCATCTGGCTCTGGCCTAAAGGTTTTCTCCTCGGCTATTGAATCTCCTCTCAGGACAAGCACATTGTCTATTCCTAGGAAATTCAAATCAATCAAAGCATTTTCTGTTTCCTCTTTAGTAAACCCTCCACAGATGATATGAGGCACAGGGTCTACATTGTATCTGTTTTTGATTGCCGCACATATCCCAACCGTACCGGGGCGTTTTCTAATGGTCATTTTCTCCAAAAGACCATTGCCACGGTTTTTATAAACGTACTCTTCTCTGTGATAAGTAACATCTATAAATGGTGGCTTAAACTCCATCAATGGATCAATGTGAGAAAACAATGTCCCAATGCTGTCTCCCTTTTTAGGCGGTATGATCTCAAGGGAGAAAAGTGTCTTTCCCTCGGCCTGTGCTATATGTTCTGTTACTTTCATTGTAATGTGCTCGCGTATTAATGTACTAAGGTTTCTAAAGTTTAGTATTCAGATACTTTATCAACCCAAGTGATTGATGTTTTGATTTCTTTAATAGCTCAATAGATTGAGCCTTTTGATCTTGTGTGATATAATTCATTTCCGAGTATAATATTATCATGCTATGAACCTCATCTATCGAAGCAGTGGCAATGTTTAGAAAACGAATAAATTCTTTGTTGGAAAATCTTCCAAAGCCTTCTGCTATATTATTCATTGAAGAAAGTGAAGCTCGTTTTAGCTGATCCTTTGCGGTGAATTCTGTCTTCAGAGCTTCATTCTCACAAATTGAATAAATCAACTTTGTCAGTTCCTTTGACGACTGCCAGCAATCCAGCTCCTCAAAACTTTCAATCTTCGCCATCAATTAGCTTTAACACTTTCTAACCTTAACACATTAACACTTTTAAACTTCAATATCCCAAATTCGGACCCAGCCACTTTTCTATTACTTCCAAATCCATTCCTTTTCTTTCGGAATAGTCCTTTACTTGATCTTTGTATACTTTCCCCAAACCAAAATATCTGGCTTCTGGATGTGCAAAGTAAAAGCCGCTTACCGAAGAGGCTGGATACATAGCCATACTTTCTGTGAGTTCTACTCCTATGTTTTGTTGTGCTTGAAGTAAGTCAAATAATGCAGGTTTTTCCGTATGATCTGGGCACGCAGGATAACCTGGTGCAGGGCGGATTCCCTTATATTTTTCCTTGATCAGGGACTCATAATCAAGAGATTCATCTGGAGCATATGCCCAAATTTCTTGTCTCACTTTTTGATGCATCATCTCAGCGAGTGCCTCAGCAAAGCGATCTGCTACTGACTTGATCATGATAGAAGAATAGTCATCATGATCCTTTTCATATTTTTCAGCAAGTTCTTTAGCTCCGAAGATGGAAACAGCAAAGCCACCCATATAGTCCGACTTTCCTAAATCCTTTGGTGCTATGTAGTCTGCCAATGAAATATTTGGTAGGCCTGCCCCTTTTTTACCTTGCTGGCGCAAAAAGTGGAAAGTGTCAATTTTATCTCCCTGCTCAGAAAATATTTCAACATCATCGCCAACTGCATTTGCTTTGAAAAGCCCGACTACAGTTTTGGCTGTCAAACCTCCAGATGTCACCAATTTATCGATAGTGTCATTTGCGTCTTTATACAATTTCCTCGCCTCCTCACCTACTGTAGGGTTTTCAAATATGGCTGGGTATTTCCCCTTAAGCATCCACGTATTAAAGAATGGAGTCCAGTCGATGTATGATCTGATTTCCTCTAAAGAAACATTATCAAAAACAGTCAATCCCAGCTTTTTAGGTGTGATTGGTTCGTAAGCACTCCAATTGACCTTCACCTTATTGGCTTGTGCTTGGGTGAATGCGACATGGTTTTTTTCCTCCTGTCGACTTTCATGACTTTCTTTCAATCTAGCGTACTCCTCAAGCACAGCAGCAACCAATGCATCTCGTTTCTCCCCAAGTAAATCAGAAGCTACACCCACACTTTTGGAGGCATCCAATACGTGGATCACAGGGCCTGAATACTTCGGTGCTATTTTCACAGCAGTGTGAATCCTGCTGGTAGTAGCCCCGCCTATCAACAAAGGAAGATTCATTTTTCGACGTTCCATTTCAGAAGCTACTGTGACCATTTCATCCAACGATGGAGTGATTAATCCACTCAAACCAATGATATCAGCATTTTCGGCAATGGCAGCATCGAGTATCTTCTCGGCTGGCACCATCACACCCATATCCACAATGTCATAATTGTTACAGCCAAGTACTACTCCTACGATATTCTTACCAATATCATGGACGTCCCCTTTCACTGTGGCCATCAATATCTTTCCTTTGGAAGTCTTAGTGTCACCAGACCTGAGCTTTTCAGCTTCCAAATAAGGAATTAAATAAGCGACCGATTTTTTCATCACGCGGGCACTTTTCACCACTTGAGGAAGGAACATCTTACCAACTCCAAAAAGGTCTCCCACAACATTCATCCCATCCATCAACGGACCTTCAATCACATGAAGAGGCTTATCGAACATCTGCCGAGCCTCCTCAGTGTCCTCCACGATATAATCTACAATTCCCTTGACCAAAGCATGTTTCAGACGCTCAGCTACTGGCTGATCTCTCCATGCATTGTCTTCTACTCTGACCTTACCCTCACCCTTTAAATTTTCGGCCAAAGCCAAAAGTCGCTCCGTACTATCAGATCTACGATTGAGTATTACATCCTCAACGTGCTCTAGCAAATCTTTTGGAATTTCGTCATACACTTCGATCATACCAGCATTGACGATACCCATGTCCATACCCGCTTGGATCCCATGATATAGAAAAGCCGAATGCATGGCTTCACGAACAATATTGTTACCTCTGAAAGAGAAAGAAACATTACTCACTCCGCCACTTACTTTCGCACCGGGGAGGTTTTCTTTGATCCACTTAGTAGCCTTGAAGAAGTCAACTGCGTAGTTGTTATGCTCATCTATCCCTGTAGCGACTGGGAAAATGTTGGGATCGAAAATAATGTCCTCTCGTTTAAATTTCACGACATCTACGAGTAGATCATAAGACCGCTTACAGATCTGAATTCTACGCTCATAACTGTCAGCTTGTCCTTTTTCATCAAAAGCCATCACTACGACTGCCGCCCCGTATTGTCTAACAAGTCGTGCTTGTCGCAAAAAAGGTTCTTCACCTTCTTTCAAGCTGATGGAGTTGACTACTCCTTTGCCTTGCACACATTGCAAACCAGCTTCGATTATTTCCCATTTCGAAGAATCAATCATTACAGGAATACGGGATATTTCTGGCTCAGAGGCAATCAAATTGAGGAACTTCACCATGGCAGCTTTACCATCAAGCATTCCCTCATCCATGTTTACATCAAGGATTTGAGCACCACCTCTTACCTGATCAAGAGCTACTTCAAGCGCTTCATCATACTTGTTTTCAAGAACTAATCTTTTGAATCTTGCGGAACCTGTAACATTGGTACGCTCGCCAACATTCACAAAATTTGTATGTGAGTCGATGATGAGGGGTTCTAGGCCTGATAGCTTCAATGGTAAAACTTCATTTGTATTAAGGTCTTCGGTCATCAGTTTTCGGTCATCAGTCATCAGACTTTTTTTTAAGAGATTTTCGCAATGATTGAAGCAGTTTCGTCAATGCAAGTAATTTTTCATAGAGATTATTGAATTGAGATTCGTCAAGGAGATTCCTTCCTTTTGCTAAATAAATACAGCCGACTACTTCTACACAAGATCTCAAAGCATAGCCTAAGAATCTATTGAATTTCTTATCTGTTTGGCCTGTGCAACCTTCTGCAATGTTTAAAGAAATAGAATCAGAGGCACGCTTTATTTGGCTCGTCAATACGTACATTTCATCTTTTGGAAATGACTTTACTATTTCATTAACATCCACTGAAAGTTCCAAAGCTACCTTCCAAACATTTAAATTTTCGAACTTAAATGACATTCAAACTACGATTTAGTGGACTGAAGTCTGAAAGCCGAAAAACCCTCGGCTTGTACTTAGCCGAAACTGTTGCAATCGCCTTAATATGATCAGGAGTAGTACCACAGCACCCACCCAATATATTTACCAAATTGTCTTTTAGGTATTCTTCTATCTGATCGGCCATTTCCTCTGCAGTCTCATCATATTCACCAAAAGCATTTGGAAGACCCGCATTTGGATGCGCTGAAGTAAGAAATTCAGATTTATCAGAAAGTGTCTGAAGGTATGGTCTCAATTGTTTTGCGCCAAGTGCGCAATTCAACCCGACACTTAGCAATGGCATGTGAGAAACAGATATCAAAAATGCCTCAGTTGTCTGACCACTTAAGGTTCGGCCTGACGCATCCGTAATGGTACCGGAAACCATGATTGGGATCACAAGATTTCTTTCCACAGCCACTTCATCAATGGCCATCAATGCGGCTTTGGCATTAAGCGTATCAAATATCGTTTCTACCAAAAGAAGATCAGCGCCACCATCAAGTAATCCATTGACTTGCTCGATGTATGCTTTCTTAAGATCAGCAAAGGAGACTGCTCTATATCCAGGGTCATTTACATCAGGTGATATGGATGCTGTCCTATTCGTCGGGCCCATTGAGCCAGCAACAAATCTTGGTTTGGCTGGGTTTTGTGCGGTGAATTCATCTGCGACTTCTCTAGCTATTTTTGCACTTTGAAAATTTAGCTCATAAGCCAATCTCTCTAACTTATAATCCGCTTGTGCAATAGTTGTGCTACTGAAAGTATTGGTCTCTGCGATATCGGCTCCTGCCTCAAAATAAGCGGCATGAATAGCCTTGATTACATCAGGACGAGTAATAGAAAGTAAATCATTATTTCCTTTCAATGAGGAAGCATGATCAGCCAGATCAGCATTTCTAAAATCCTCCTCTTCGAGCTTGTATCGCTGGATCATGGTACCCATAGCACCGTCTAAAATAAGTATTCGCTCTCTGGCGATCTCCAGTATTCTATTCATCAATTACTTTTTAAATAAATACACTTATTTGGGCGAGACCGCATAGGGAGGCACTTATCTATCTTGGCAAATTCCAAGATGGGAAGTAGCACCGAA
>JBLIFO010000016.1:0-27203 GCA_047633875.1 Marinoscillum sp.
GGGCAAATCTTCAATTCTCCTGTTACTGGCATAGTAAGCAAACCGGCCATCGTCCAAGAATGGATATGACTAAAACCAGCGAGGTTATTGATATCATACTCATAGCCCGCTTTCCATCCTAACTCTTGATTGTCTGGGCTTAGCTTCACCATCCCAAAAGGTCTGGTAGGCCCAGGAAAATTGATCCATCGCGAATCGTGCGATCCTATCAATGGATCTACATAGTCTGCAGGCGTTTGCTGCGCAAATGTGCTGAGCGATACTATGAGTAGTAGAAAATTAAGCTTTCGCATATTGTGTTTTTTATTCTTCAATCATCTTGACTTCATCTCCAGTGCTATCCAAGGTGTAATACTTGCCTTTGTATTTCACGTGGTAAAGTTTACCATTAAACGACCAGTCCTTATTCGGTTTCAATGGCTGTCCATCCACTGAAGGATAGAAACCAAAGAAGTTTTTCATCATCACCTGAGACATGGCGATCCCGGAAGAAGACTCACGGTTGTGCCAGCCTCGTTTGGCGATTCGCACCATGCCGTTTGCTTCCCACTTATCTTCTCCCCAGATTTCATGTGCTTGTGCCCAGATTCCTTCATTGGTCACTGGACGAATATTGTGATAAAAATCCAAGGCCTTGTCAGGAAAACCAAGTTGTACGAGCGCATCCATAGTACCCGCAGGCCATCCATCAAATGCGCCCAAAGGGCCGTGATCGGGACGGTCAGAATCTTTAGCTGCTATATCCTCCATAGATTGCGCCCGCATCCAATTGTCTGTGATCAACTCACGATAAACAAACTCCATCATTTCCGATTTGATATTAGCAGGGATGTCCTCTGGAAGGTATCTACCGAGGAACATAAAATCGAGACAATGCCTTACTTCAATCTTGCTGCCATCTGGGTATAAACTATACCAAACGCCATTTCCAGCATACAGTCGAAGTAGTCTGTCGATCATCAATTCCGCTTCAGCTTCAAGATTTGTTGCCTTTTCTTCATTCCCTGACAGGCGATGGAAAGCTGCTGTTTCGCGCATCATCCAGATATAGCCAGCATTGAATGAAGGCACAATATGCTTGTAGGTAGGCACGCACTCTAGCAAGTTCCATTCATCATCCCCAAAGTCTGCCAGCTTGTAGGTATCATCCATCCCCTCTTCATAAATGGATATTCTCTGCCAGTTGGTGGCATAGTGTTCTAGATGTTCCATTACTGTTTTACCATTAATAGATTCAGAAAGGAAAGCATCATCACCCGAAACGGTCAAATACGCTCTCATCATTTGGAACAGTGCCCAGTAGTTTGCTGAATAACCATTACCCGCACCTTCTCCATGGAAGTTGTCTTTACCAAAATGCTTGCTCGGATCTATGTCAACCCAAGCAGTCAAGTGCTCTTTCATCATGTTCGGGTCTACCACCGCCCAAAGGGTAGCCCATTCGGTAATATCCCAAAAGAAAGTAATGGAAGCACCCCACCTTGGCCCGCCTGTGAGGAAGACTTTTTCATGCTGTGGAAGGTTGGTATTCATTAGGTAAAGCATGGTCAACGGCCCTGTGTAATAGACACGGTTAGCCGCCTCATCATCCGACTCTAGGATAGGAAATGTGCCAGAAAGTATGTCATTGTCCTTTTCAAAAATGGCCATCCACCTAGACTTCCACTCCTGCTGAGTGTTATTCCATTTGGTATCAAAATTTTCTTCCGCGTCAAGCAATGCTACTTGCAAATCCTCTTTGTTATCATCCCAAGCCATAGCATATTGGATGGTTTTACTTTCTCCAGATTTTAGCGAAAAAGACCAAGTTGAGGTTCCTCCAGAATTAGAAGAAGTGATCTTGTCTGGTTTAGAAATCAAAGCAAATCCTGACACAGCTACTGTCTCTGTATCCTCAATAATCAATTGATTTTCTGATAGCGTCGTTTGGTGCTTAGTGCTTGCCAACACTTCTTGATCCGATGGCCATACTGCTGTTTTCATAGTTTTCTGTGGCCGGCCACCAATCAGTTCTTCTACCATTTTCTCAACGCTCGTTTCACCTGTACCGATGTAGTCGCGCATGTTTTCAATCACATCGTCGCGCTTGGTAGTCTGTCCTTCCAGCGTAGGATATGGATACCACCACTGCCATTCTTGATCTGGATATTTACTGATAAATCCGATGTGATCCAAAGACACGTTGTAATCCTGTTCAGCTTCAGTGGTATTCTTGATTTCAACACTCCAAAGTATCACGTTTTCATCCACTACCATTCGTGTGGAGCTATTCACTTCCATGTTATTTCCCACTGACCGCCGCAAAGCTTGAAAGGGTTGCCATCTCCAGTGGGTTACAATTGGCGTTTCATCATTGATCTTTAGGGTACCTGTGTGGTATCCACCAGAAAAAGGCGCAGAAGCAAGCCAGCTAATGGAGGTCATATCATCATTGACCAAGGCTTGGGCTCTGAAATTTCGAATGGAAGGTTCCATATCCACGGTATCCACAGATACCCATTGGCCAGACAATTCTTCGAGTGAAGGAATCAGTCTTTTAAGATCCTCTTTCTCTTCTTTCTTTTCAGTAGAACACGACCAAAGTAGCGTGATCAATAATACAGCTGACCATTTTTTCATAAGATTTCTTTTTGGAGTTGTTGTGCTGCAAAGGCGTATGCGCCTAGCGAAATAGCTCTACTACCACCCAAACTTGAAAGCCCCACGCCTGTTCTTGGTAGGAGATCGTAGAGAACAGTTTCATTGCTGTCCGGCACAGTCAGCTCTGTGATTTCACCTTTTGCAAATTCAACGAATGTGTCTGTGTCCTCGAGATTGTATACCCGAAAAGACAACCTACTGGTAGGCTCACCTTTGAAGTTCTGAATCGGTCGGTTGATTTCCTCAAACATGGAAGGAGCAAACAACTCCCAACTAGCAGAAAGTCCCCCTCCTATCACGACAATTCCGTCTATCATAGTGAGCACATTCACAATGGAAGCACCTAGTGCTTTCCCATATGCTTCAAACGCCTTATTCGCAGCTATTACACTCCCAACCTCATTGCCATTAGCTATATCAAATATGGTCTTGGGCATTATGGACGAGTCAAATGATAATCCTGCATGCTCTGCATACAATCGCTGAATGGCTCGGGTGCTTACACTCTCTTCAGCATTCCAATTCTGATTGTTGAGATTTATTGTGTTATGAATCTCTGCTCCGCTGCTATTGTCCCCTACCAACAGGTTTCCATTAGAAACGATACCGCACCCAAAGCCAGTGCCTAGGGTAATTCCAATAAGATTTTGAAATCGCTTTTGACCACCTGCTTCTGATAGTCTACGATTCAATTCGGGCAAGAAACCAACTAGAGCTTCGCCCGAGGCAAAAAGGTTTCCGTCGTTATTGATGAATACTGGAACTTTGAATTTGTTTTGAAGTATAGCCGCTAGTGGCACACCCCCTGTGAACGCTACGAAATTTGGTAAGTCGCCTATGATCCCCTGATGATAGTCTGCAGGGCCAGGAAATGCGAAACTAATCGCATCGAAGGATGCTACTTGCTTACTTAGTTGTGCGAAACCTTCGATGATATTTCCTAGACATTTTGATAAGTCGTGCGCGTTTGCTGGTAAAACGATTGGCGTAGCAATCTCCGTAAAATCTCGAATGGCTGAGAATACGAAATTCGTACCACCAGCATCAAGCGTGAGAACGGTTATTGCTTTCTGTCTAGCCATCATTTCAATCCTTTTTCCAAGATCTCTCTATTTCCTCCAACGTTTTTCCCTTGGTCTCAGGAATCATTTTATAAGTAAAGATCAAGAGTAGAATCGCATTGCCACCAAAAACGAAGAAGGTTCCAGCTCCACCTACTTCACTCAGTAGTATTGGTGTAAACTGAGTAATCAACACTACGCCAATCCAAAGGGTAAGCACTGCTATCGACATAGCTATACCTCGTGTCTTTGTCGGGAAAATCTCTGAAATCAATACCCAAGGAATAGGCCCCAAAGAAGATGCAAAACTCGCAATAAAGCCAAGAATGAAAATGAGCAAAAGCGGCCCTGAACCGATTTCCAACAAGAAGACCGTTCCAACTCCAAACAAGCAGAAAATCATCCCAGACACTCCCCAAAGCAATAGTTTCCTTCTTCCTGCCTTATCAATGTATTTGATAGCCACAAATGTGAAAAGCGTATTAACCAAACCGATGATCACTGTCTGTAGCAATGCAGAATCAGCACCAAATCCTACACTCTTGAAAATCTCAGGTGCATAATAGATTATGGCATTAATTCCTGTGATTTGTGAAAACAAGGCTAAGAACATCCCTATAATCATGGCCTTTCTCAGGCCAGGGGCAAACAACTCCTTGATGGTTCCTTTTTCATCGCTGAGTGTTCCTTTCACTTCATTGAGCACATCTTGAGCGCGTTCTGATCCATTCACTTTGGTCAGGATGTCCAACGCTTCTGCGTCTCTGCCTTTGCTAGCAAGCCACCTCGGGCTTTCTGGTACAAAGAACAATGCAATTAGGAAAAGTGCGGCAGGTATAACCTCAGAACCTAGCATGTATCTCCAGCCGGACTCTACGTTCCACAGTTCGTCTCCAGCACCAGAAATGACCAAATTGACAAAGTAGATCAGGTTGATTCCAATAACTATCGCAAGTTGGTAAAGGGTGACTAACATTCCTCTTCGATCTGCGGGTGCTATCTCGGAGATATACATTGGCGACAGCATGGAAGCTGCGCCTACTCCTACGCCTCCGATAAATCGAGCAATCACGAAAGTGCTGAGATTATTAGGAATAGCCGAACCAATGGCGGAGATAGCAAATAAGATCGCCGTGAGAATAAGCACCTTTTTCCTTCCCATTCTATCACTAACATAGCCTGCTATCATAGCTCCGAACACACAGCCCCAAATTGCACTGGATGCTGCCCATCCCGTCATAATTGGTGAGAGTTCAAATTTGGTAGACAGATAGCCTATCGCACCCGAAATCACCGCTGTGTCGTATCCAAAAAGGAGACCCCCAATAGCGGCGACAGCCGAAACGAAATAGATAAATCTTAGATTAGGTTGATTACTCATTGGTTCGCACGTAGGCTTTTAAGGTGGCTATTTCTTTTCCTTCACTTAGACCTATTGGTCTGACGATATAGCTCTTGATGCAAGCGGGAATAATGAATGCTTCCGCATAATTGACTTCAAAAGGCTCAAATGAATTTTGAGGGCACTCCACTACTGCTTGATCTCCTTCAACGATCATGAGCACATTCACTCCTCCTTCCGTATGATGAGTCACAGGAACAGAATGCCAATGTCTTCTTGTCTCAATGAATTCTAGATCATGAAGACCAGTTCGCTCTTCTCTCCAACCATCCCCTCCTCCTACTTTTTGAATGTTATTGATGAGGTTTGTTTTTGTCCACTCTGTCTGTCTGTCCCATTGGATCACTTTTTCACCATGTTCGATATTGATCGGCCTTGGCTTACCGTCCATCCCCAGACGGCCCCAATCCCACAATTTGAAAGTGAAAATGTAAGGCGTAGCACTAATTTCCAACACCATAGATCCCGCACCAGAGCAGTGTACTGTTCCGCCAGGAATTAAGAAATGATCATGCTTCTTTGCTGGCCATTTTGCAGCATACTTGTCTGCATCGAATTGCGCTCCAGATGACTGTGCCTTCTTCAAGTCTGCAATCATGCTTTTGGAATCTATATCATCCTTCAACCCAAGATAAACTTCTGCATCTGGTTCTGCATCTAGCATGTAGTAGCTCTCGTCTTGGGTATAATCCATCCCGAAATGCTCCTTGATATAGGCGTCTAGTGGATGAACTTGCAAACTGAGATTGCCGCCTTGGATGGTATCAAGAAAATCATACCGAATGGGAAATTCCGCTCCGAATCGCTCTTCCACTTTCACACCCAACAGTTCTGTAGTTTTGAAGAACACCAGATTAATAGATGGCATCTCAAAAGTCACACCATGAAAATCCAGCAAAAGACTATTCTCCTCTGGTACACAATTAAAACCCCAAGCAAAATTATCAGGCTCTGAGTCTAAATCGAATTTTTCTCTCATCCACTGTCCTCCCCATGGGCCTGGATCAAAGAAAGGCACTACGCTGAATGGCTGTTTGACTGTTTGTTCCATTGCTTGATGAAACATTGCAGCGGAGATCATTTTAGGATTATTGTGATCGTTGGTGTCAAGAATATAGTCCCACTTGCCAACTAATTTCTTTTTGAGGCTATCGCAAACTCGCCAGTCCAAAAAGTATGCGCGCTTATAATGTATTTCAAAACCCTCCGTCTGATTAGATAGGCCAATATTCACCACTTCTTTCCTTCGCATCCGCATCTGGATCTCCCATCTCGCCATGTCTGCATAGATCAGCAAGTCCGGATCTTCTACGATCAATGAAGAGCCAATCCCAATAACGATCGACACCCCTTGTGTTTTATCAATTTTAGCTCGTATAGCATTGATCTTTTCAGAATCCAAAAAATCATCTAGCGTTCGCTTTGTCATAAAGCCAAAAATTCGATCATCCGTAACATCCGAATGCGTTCTTTTGAGAATGTCCTCCTCTGACCTGAAAGCGTCCGCTGCATCTAAAATCTTACAATCTGGAAAGGCATCCTTACTCCATAGAATAAATTGATCAATAGCTACGCCGTGGTAACACTCAATAACAACTGTTTCTTTGCTTCCAATAAAATCAGAAATTTGCGATCTGATAGCATTCCAACCCGTGATACACTTTTCATCCGAATGGATTTTTACTGAGGGAAGTTTATTAAAGGTCATAAGGTTTAATATCCTGTGTTTTGGCTAAGGTTAGAATTTAAATTGCGCTCACGCTGTGGAATTGGAAGAAGCACATGATATGGTTGCGCATTCACATTTGCTTTACCTGATGTATTCACTTTTTCAACCAGTTTTCCATGGCGAACAAGATCATGATATCGCTGACCTTCCATGACTAGCTCCCATCTACGTTCCTCTAAAACAGCATCCTTAAATTGTAGATAATTCAATCCCGTTAGATCAGGAAGAATGTCCAAATAGGTTGTGCCATTATAGCGTGCCCGTTCCCGAACTTGATTGATCATATCATAAGCAACCGCATTTGGGCCATTATTGATTTCATTGAGCGCCTCGGCGTACACCAGCAGTATATCAGCAGTACGTAGATAGATGACATCCATGTCGGTATTGTTTCCCCTAGGTTCATCCTCCCTATCCCAAAATTTCCCAATATGGGGCTCGAAAAAAACAGTCGAGCCACTACTCGGAACGAAAGAAGTGAAAAACGAATGTGCTTTTCGCTGATCCTGAGGATCGAAGCTGTTTAATAAATTTTCAGTTGGCCGCTCCCAGCCCCAGCCGTTTTCTGGCCCACCATATTGAGCCAATCCTGATGGTAATAATCGAACATGGTATTGATTGGGTTTGAAGCCTTGGCTTAGTGTACCACTGTAATTGATGGCCATGATTATTTCTCCTGAATTGGCATTTTCAAGTTGCCATAGATCGCCATAATATGGAAAGAGCGGATGTTTTCCTGCTCCAATTAATATCTGTGCAGCATCTGCCGCCTTTTGATATTCACCCATTTCCAGATACACTTTAGACAACAAAGCATGGCAAGCCATAGGTGTAGGTCTTCCCAGTCCTACTCTGAAAGTAGTACTTAGATGATCTCTCGCCCATTCCAAATCTTTCACTATTGCATTATAGATATTGCCTGAAGGAGTTCGTGGAATAAGCGCATCATTAATATCCAAAGTCTCTGCTAGAATAAGTGGAACATCACCGAACATTCTAACTGCTTCAAAATACATCATCGCACGTATGAACCTTGCTTCCGCTACCAAATGGTCTCTTCGAGATTCATTCATGTCAATTTGCGATACACGCCCAACGACTACATTGGCATTGTGAATCACTTTGTACAGGTCTTGCCAGTACAATTCGAGACGCACATTGTTGGCATTGAAACTAAACTCATTCAGCGTGGCGTACTCGTCTGAGGCAATATTGGTGAGGCAATTATCCGAAAGGATGTCCTTGATCACCCAATAATCATTGAAGAAAATACCGCCAAAGCCAGTGTCAAATATCCCTTCAGTACCAACAGTCAGATACTCGTACAAAGAATTGGTAGCGGCGATTGCATCATCCTCTGTTTGATAAAACGTTTCCGTATTAATAACTGCAATAGGGACTTCATCCAGAAAATCACAAGAGGTGAATTGGAAAATCCCGAGTAGTACAAGCGATGGTATGAGTCTGGTTTTCATCAAAAAGTAATGTTTAAACCTGTAGTATAAATTTTTGCAGATGGATAGGATCCAAAGTCTGCTCCAAACCTTAAAGCATCGGAGATGAATCTATTGATCTCCGGGTCATACCCTGAGTAGTTGGTTACGGTAATTAGATTTTTTCCACTTACGAATAATTGAAACATCCCAACTTTCAGATTCTTTGAAGCCAGCAGTCTTCTGAAGTCAAAGCTCAACGTGATGTCCTTTACTCTCAGGTAAGATCCATCTTCTACCTGATGATCTGACAGGATGTTTGGTCTGGCTTCCAAAGTCGCTCTTGGAAAGGTATTAGATGGATTTTCAGGCGTCCATCTTTTAAGCGCCTCTCTTGAGTTGTTCTGTGTTCCGTTGAAACTCTCCAAGCCAAACCTGTTGAAATTGACAATCTGATTGCCCATTACTCCTTGGACAAATACACTTAACGAGAAACTCTTATAATTGAGCGTGTTATTCACACCAAATGAAAAATCAGGATGCGCATTGCCTAGCAAAACGATATCATCTGCATTGATCAATCCGTCTTCATTTTGATCTACGTACTTTCTATCGCCATGTCTCAAATTGCCGGAAGCGAAATGAGGAATGGTAGTTGGATCTTCCGAACTCTGCACAATACCAGCTGTCTTATATCCATAAAAAGAATTGAGCGGCTTTCCTTCTTCGACTGATGTCCATCCTGAAATACCCAACAAGCTCTCCGCAAAAATCCCTTCATCTCGATTGATATTAAGAACTTCATTGCGGTTCCAGCCCATGGTTACCGTGGTTTTCCAATCCAGTTTTCTTGTCAGGTTGAATGTATTGATCGCCAATTCAAATCCTTGATTTTTCATTGTCCCAACATTGAAAGTGCCTTCCTTAAACCCCGAGGTGTATGGCAAAGGTGCGTTAATGAGTAGGTTGGTGGTCTTCTTA
This sequence comes from Marinoscillum sp., assembly GCA_047633875.1. Taxonomy (GTDB): domain Bacteria; phylum Bacteroidota; class Bacteroidia; order Cytophagales; family Cyclobacteriaceae; genus Marinoscillum. The sequence continues at coordinate 9,247 of JBLIFO010000016.1, forward strand.
TAGTAAATGTCCGCAGTAAGAAGTATACGGTTTTCAAAAAAACCAACATCGACCCCAACATCATATTGGTTGGTAGTCTCCCACCTCAATGCTGTATTTTCGCGATTGCTCTGACCAGAACCTTTCGCTATGATATTCTCCCCAAAATAGGCTTCTGTGGTTTCCAATAGACCGAGCGAACTATAAGGACTATGCCCTTGATTTCCAACAGCACCAAATCCGGCACGCACTTTCAGGTCACTGACAAACTCCACATTCTTCAAGAAGGCTTCTTCCTTCACCCTCCACGCCATGGCTACTGAAGGGAAAAAGCCATACTTATTTCCTGCACCAAACTTGGAAGAACCATCTACCCGCGCAGAAGCCGTCATGATATATTTTTCTTTCAAGTTGTAATTGATCCGTCCAAGAAATGACTGCAACTGCTCCGCGCTTGAGCCATTTACTACCAATGTTTTCAACTTGCCTGCCTGTACAGCATTATACCCCAATCTGTTGTCATCAAAATCTGAAGTGGCAAGGAAAATGAATTCATTTTCCAGTTTCTGCATAGTATAGCCCAAAAAGCCACTCAGTGCATGAATCCCAAAAGTCTTGTTGAGACTCAAAGTTGTTTCCCACAGTTGATTAATGCTCTGGCTTTCTCCTAATGCGGCCTGTCCATTGCTAGCTTGGCCTCTGAAAATATCGTTTGGAATGAAGGATTTTGAATCAATAAATGCAACTTCTGTACCTACAGACGTCTTAAGACTCATCCAATCATATATATCCCATTTGAGAAATATATTACCCAATAGCCTTGTTGATATAGTTGCTTGTTGAGTTTTTAGGGCATCTTGAACAGGATTACCTACCGAAGGTTGTGCCGTATTGTTTTCGAAAGTGGGGTCGCCATTGGCGTTAACAAGTGGTAAACCAGGATTGAAACTCAATGCCCAAGAAGTAACACTTGAAGGTATAGCTCCTTCAGAATCAGTAACAGTTCCACTAAGCTTACTTCTGGTGAGATTTGTACTCGTCCCTACGGACAGTTTTGAGTATATCTGTCTATCAAGATTAATCCTCACATTGCCTCGACTATATGAAGAATTGAGTAAAATTCCTTGCTGATCTAGAAATCCTCCTGAGATGGAAAAGGTAGAGCCTTCCTTTCCCCCTCTGGTAGAAACTTGGAGGTTGGTCATAGGTGCGATATCAAATATCTCGTCCTGCCAGTTGATTCCAACACCTAGGTTTGTGGGGCTAGCATAAATGAGTCTTCTTGGAACACCCGCATTGTCCGCAGCTTCGTTTCCGAGTATGGCAAGCTCTCCGGCATTCAAGAGAGGTATCTCTCTTCTCAGTTCTTGCCAGCTTTGAGAATAACCGATATTCACTTCAGCCTTTCCTGATTTTCCTCTTTTGGTGGTTACTAAGATTACTCCATTGGCTCCTCTCGCCCCGTATATTGCCGTGGCTGACGCGTCTTTCAATACTTCTATAGATTCTACATCAGCCGGATTAATACTCTCAAGTGGATTGATCGAAGGCCCAGTAACCGCACTGATGGAATTGCCCGTAGCTATGATGACTCCATCTATGACATAAAGGGGCTCATTACTTCCCAAAATGGAAGTTGATCCTCTAATCCGTGTTGATGATCTTGCGCCTGGTTGTCCTGAGCCCATAGATACTACCACTCCGGCGGCTTTGCCTTGGATACCTTGATCTATAGATGAAACAGCGGTACGTACCAAATCCTCCGCCTTAATGGAAGAAACAGAACCTGTGAGGTCGCTTTTCTTTACAGAGCCATATCCTATCACTACCACCTCCTCTAGTTCATCATAGGCAGACTCTAATATGATATTGAGGTTTTGGCTGGATGTGATTTTAAACTCTTTTGATTGGTAACCAATGAAGGAGACCAATATGGTTGCACTCATTTCGACCTGTAAGGAGAATTTTCCATTGATATCTGTCACTACACCATTGGAGGTACCATCTACTATGACCATAGCTCCAATAAGAGGTTCTTGGAGATCTTTTACAATACCAGAAACCGTAAGCGTTTGAGAATACGCAGATCCTATCAAACACAGGCTAAGCAAGAATGAAAAGAAGCATTTAAGCATACTCAGAAGTAGATTGGAGGAAAAAAAACCCTGAGAATTACCTCAGGGTTCTTATGTAACTAAAATATCAAATCTTTAGAAGTCCTTAACAATACAATCCATGTTAGCAGGACCAGCATCATCATCAGCACCTGTTCCATAAGGATCAAAAGACGAAGTTTTTGCAACTGCCGCAAACTTCTTCTCATATTCCTCAACTGCATCATATTTCTCATCGAGCTCATTGAGCCCTTTATATGTTACATCAGCAATAATTTGCGATTCGTCTATCGTGGTAACATTCAGTGTATCTACTTCGTCCTCTCCGAAAGCTCCCGTCCTACTCATGAGAAGTAGAAGAGTCTCTTCATTAAAACTGTAATAACAATAGTTATACCAGCTGTCCCCAAAATCATCAGCTGTTCCTCCATTGCTTTTAGCATAAGTACCATCTTCGTTAAAACGATAAATATCATCCTTATACACCTGATTAATATCACTAGTACTTGTTTTCTTACGTATTTCATCTGAAAGATTCCAGTCGTACTTCAATAGCAATTGCATTGGTGTTAACTCCACAGTTACAATCCAATCAACAGAAGCAGTCTTACCTTCAGCATCAGTCAAGAGGAAGTTGAACGATAAGATATGATCAGCATCTTCCTCTAACACAGTATAAGAATAAGTAAACGGATCAGGTAAAGCGTTGATCGTTTCTGTTTCCTTTAGAGCACCGTCCCACAATTTGGTTATTACAACACTCGTGAATTCTGCATCAGTAGTTGCTGTGACCGTCACAGAGATTTCTTGTCCAGGAGCTGCAGTTGTTATAGTTTCAGAAAGGCTTATGGTAGGGTCTGCATATACCACCTCATCTTCTCCGCAAGAAGATAAGAAGCCAGCACCGGCGAATACGACAGCTAGTGCGAGAGTTGAGAAAATTTTATTCTTCATGTCTGTTTTGTTTATTTAGATAATCAAATATAGGTTGTTCAAATGTATGAACATAGTAATTTTCATATTAATATCTCACTATATAAAATGGTGTTTAACGACTCTTCGAATCAAGAATATTCTCCATCGGGACACGTATAAAACGAGGTTTATAGATATCCGCATTGTCATAGTGGTCTTGTAATTCCATGCTATTCGTGTTGTATGATACAAGTAGCATATCATTTATTATGAATTGAGGATGCCCGAGAGCATTGTATGTCCAGCAACTTTCACAGTTTCCAACTATCGGTGTTTCGTAAATTATCTTCCTATTTAGCCATGGTCCTTCTGGTTTCTCAGCCGTATACGAATAGATCTTTTGCGATAGACTGTCTCCTTGCATGATCATCACAAACTGGCCAGCCCATTCAAAAACACTGAATTGTTCCGAACCTGTTTGTTTCAATATAGGTTTTGCATCTTTCGAGCTAACCTCCCATTCAGCCCCATTCCAAAAATTCCAATCCTCATAAATAGCTCCACTTTTCGCTCGCGCTACGTAGGGTAGTTTGTCTTTGGCCCCATAGACATAGGTGTAATCGGCTGTATTGCAAATGGCATGACCAAAATGAATACCATTTAAATTTTCAAATTGAGTGATTTTTGTTTGCTCTAAATCAGGCAGAGAAAACTCAATAAGCTCGGTACCTGCAAATTCAAACCCCCACATATCATCGGCGGTTTTGATGAATTTAGAATTGAAAACAAATAGTGACTGCTCCTCTACAAATGCATCCCCGGGCCAATACCATATTCCTATTTCGTCTTTTCCAGAAGTACCATCTACAACTTCCGGAGGGATCATCATCGACTTGAAATCTGATAATTTACCTTGAGTGAGCGTTTTTAAGTTTTCCTCATCTTGGACCACAAAGCAGTTTCGTACATAGAGCGGACTTGTCTTTATACGTTTTCTATCTTCAGTTACATTTCCCAGAAAAGAGTCACCAAAAATCCACACGTTTCGTTGATCTGGCAGCTGAACAGAATAGACGCCATCACCGCCAGTAAAGGCATTACCCTGAGGGCTGAACAATTCATTAAAACTGGAGTCAATCGTGACCACCCTTGAGGTTTTATCTGATCTCTTTGAGGGTTGGCAAGCTAACGCAAAAGCCAAAAAACTGATTGCCAGATATTTCATTAGATTTCTCTTTCGCTTTCTACCGTATAGACAATGCTATCAGATTTGTAGTACCCTATATTGTATTCAATAGGTCTTCTACCTGGATCAAAAACGTATCGTTTTCTTTTGAGAATCGGTTCTCCTTCGGCTATTTGTAGTCGATCTTTCAAAAATGAAGTGGCCGACATAGCTGTAATCTCTTCTTTGCTCAGCTTTGCTACCACAGAAAAGTCCTGCTCCAAGATATCATACAAGGGCCGACTAAAATCTTCTTTTCCGGTTAAACCGATCTTTGGATTGAAATAGGATATGAAATAAACGAACGGATTCTTTTTATCTCCTCGCACTCTCTCCATTTTCAACATCTCCACTTCTTCCTCAAAACCAAAAAAATGAAGCACATCTGATGGCGGCACTTCCCACTTTAAGTCAATCTCATAGTTCACAATCTTGATACCTTTTTCTCGCATCTCCTGACTAAAACTCAACCAGTTTTTAGCTTTACTATTTACAGGTTTGGAGACGATAGTTCCTACGCCTTTTTTTCGGATCAGCTGACCTTCGTAGACCAGCTTATTGGTCGCTTGACGCAGGGTGTTCCTTGATATTCCAAGTTTACTCGACAGGGTTACTTCATTAGGTAAAAGCTTTCCTTTTTGGTATTCAGGCATGTCAATCATTTTTCTCAGTAATTGCTCTGTCTGAACATGTAGAGGGATTGCGCTCTTGTGATCTATTTCTAATTTCATTGAATTCTTGTTGACCTCTTTAATTTAGGTTTCACTTGTTCTATTCACTAATTTGCGAATTCAATTTAATATGTCTGAACATATGAACAATATAAATCTGCATTTAAAAATTTGTATGATTTCGCTAATTCTCATGTTTTCAACGTTCGCTGCGGCACAAACAATCAATGAGAATTGGCCTGTCATTTCTTCACCTTACTATCAAGGCTTTGAGCAAAAAGTAAGTGGTGTTGAGTTAGACTTTCTTCCTGGACTGACCAATGGACAAGTGGCACTTTTAGCTAGAGCCAATAAAGGAGAAAATGAGATTTCATTCAAGACCTCTTTAATTGAAAATGATTATCAAGATGAGATAGCTTCTTTTGTATGGAGCACTTCTATGTCGGCTGCATTGACTAAGGAACCGCCTGGTCAGTTTGATTTCTATTTTAATGACCAATTGCTTTTCACATTTGAAAACCATCAAGATTCTTCCAGCTCTAGCTGGGTTCTAACTTCAGAACAATCAACCCTTCATTTTGTAACTACTGAGTATGCCAAAGGCACCTCAGACGCTTTTGGTTATATGTTTTTGAATGTCCCAAAATCATCGCTAAACCTAGGCGAAAGACAGACTATAAGAATTGTAGGGCATGAGCAAGAGAGCATGGATTGGCACATGCCTTTTGGGGTGCCTATTGTTTCAAGACAAGATGTACTAGCAGAACCTGCAATAGCTAAAACAACTGATGGTCCAAAACAACGCGTGAGAGTAGAAGTCTATCACGCTGGTGCGCCCTCAACTATTCAGTTCAAAATCGACAAAGAGTTTTTTAGGAAAGAGCCTATAAAGCCCGGAAAGAAGATTTTCTATCTAAAGCTCCCCCCTGTTCAAACCGAAAAAATCATCCAGCTTGAAGTAAGTATTGCTGGTCATTCCAGAACCTCTCATTCGGTTAAGCTATCTCCGGTCAGAAACTATGAAGTGTACTTTTTACCCCATTCTCATGTGGACATTGGGTTTACTCATAGCCAGGATGACGTAGAAAAACTCCAATGGCGAAACTTTGATTTGGGCATAGAGCTAGCGGAAAAAACAAAGGATTACCCAGACGGTGCTCAGTTCAAATGGAATGCGGAGATCACTTGGGCAATTGAGGGTTATCTAGAGCAAGCTTCACCAGAAAAAAAAGAACGATTTCTTGAAGCTGTACGAAAAGGATGGATCGGTCTGGATGCTTTGATTGCCAGTCAGCTGACAGGGTTGCAACGTGAAGAAGAGATGATGAACAATCAACGATTTGCGATTGAGCTTTCCGAAAAATATGGTTTTGATATAAATACCGCTATGATCAGTGATGTGCCTGGCTATTCGTGGGGAACTGTTGAGTCTCTTGCCAAAAGTGGGGTCAACTATTTTTCATCAGGGCCTAATCACATGCCACATTTGCCGCATGGCGGCTACCAAGTCGGGTACACGATGGAAGCTTGGGGCGATATCCCATTCTATTGGGCATCCGCATCAGGGAAGGAAAAAGTATTGTTTTGGATGACTTCTCATGGCTACTCGTGGTTTCATAGTTGGTCAGTAGATATCCTAAGTAAGGCTGGTGGTGATCCAATCCTGCGTCACCTGAGTGAGCTAGAAAATCAGGGATATCCATATGATTTGGTTCAACTTCGCTACACTGTAGGTAATGACAATGGGCCACCAGATGAGACTATGCCAGATTTCATCAGAGAATGGAATGACACCTACGAATGGCCAAAAATGAGGATAGCAACGAACAAGGAAATGATGGTTGCTTTCGAAGAGCGATATGGCGATCAGCTGCCCGTGTACAAGGGAGATTTTACGCCCTATTGGGAAGATGGAGCTGCGTCCTCTGCATTGGAAACTGGGCTAAATAGAAAATCAGCAGATCGCATCACACAAGCTGAAACACTGTGGGCACTGACAAAATCCGAATCTATTCCGGCTGACCAATTGGATGATGCATGGAGAAATGTACTCTTGTATTCAGAGCACACCTGGGGTGCAAATATTAGCAAATCGCAACCTGATAGCGAGTTCACCAAAAGTCTTTGGGATGTGAAGCAGGCATTTGCCCTTGATGCAGCTGAACAATCTAAGCAATTGCTACAGTCCGCTATGGCTTCATCTGAAATGGAGGTTGTCGATGCTGTGCAGGTTTTCAATACATCATCCTGGACAAGAACAGAGCTAGTGACTATACCGGCTGATTTGAATATAAAAGGATTGAAGATCATAGATGAAGATGGAAATCAATTGGCAGCTCAGAAGTTATCTAGTGGTGAGGTGGTATTTGTGGCAACAGATGTGCCGGCTTGGGGTGCTAAAAAATACTTTATCAAAAAAGGAAATAGCATAGAAAGCACCCAGATGAATGTAGAGGATATGCTTATATCAAACGAAAAGTTAGCGATCCAACTTAATCCTGCTACAGGGGACATTGCTGAAATAAAGACTAACTCCAGCGCCTCAAATACTTCTTTGATTAAACAAGCGGATACCTTGGGATTCAATGCGTACTGGTATACAGGATTGAATAAGTCAAATCCAAGAAAGCAAAATAATGCTCGGTTTGAAATCACAGAAAAGGGCCCAGTAGTGAATAAAATCAAGGTTTATTCAGATGCTCCGGGGAGCGAAGGCTTGACAAGAGAAATCATGTTGGTAACTGGTAGTCATCAAATCTTTATTACCAATACTGTAGATAAAGTACGCGTAATTGAGGATGAAAATGTACGATTCTCTTTCCCGTTTGATATCCCAGATGGCAAGGTGAGAATTGATATCCCTTGGGCAACTATGCAGCCAGAAAAAGATCAATTGAAAGGAGCCAATAAAAACTTCTACTCGGTACAAAGGTGGGTGGACATTTCTAACGAGAACATAGGCGTCACCCTTGCTCCAGTCGAAGCTCCACTATTAGAAATAGGTAATATGAATGGACAAAACTGGATGGCGGATATGGACGTTCGGCCATGGATTAAGAAATATGAACCATCGACTACCCTGTTTAGCTGGACAATGAACAATGCATGGTTTGTGAACTACAAGGCTTTTCAAGAGGGATTGATCCCATTTCACTATGTACTCAAAACGCACGGCAAATTTGATGATCTTGAAACCAAAAAGTGGGGTATGGCATTGACTCAACCTTTGATCGTGAAAGCCATTGGTAAAAAAGAGGCTGTCACCAAATCCTTAATCAATATCAAAGAAATGAACAATACGGTGGTGACTTCTGTGCGAAGGTCAAAAGAGGGTACGGCCTACATTGTACGCCTCTTCAACCCTACCGATACAAAAGGGAATGCCTCGTTTAGTAGTGAAGTTGCTTTGACTTACTACAATTGTGAATCAAAAGATCGTAAAAGTGAAAAGATCCAAGAAGTTATAGCCTTAGATCCTTGGGAGGTAAAAACCATTTGGATTGAAAAATGAAACAGTTGCTCGCCTTTGTCTTTTTATTGAGTTCCATATATGGTTTTTCTGAAGCACTGCATCCGGTATCAATTACGTGGATCACTGCAGATCTTCAAGATGAGCGAGTTTTGCTAACTATCAAAGTATCTGCAGAAGATCTGCTTTATTTTCATGAACTAACACCTGATTCATTATTTGATATTTCAAGTGACAATTTGTTAAAAGCTGCAGAAGAACATGGTCAGGTTCTTCAAGAGGCATTCTCACTTTTAAATCAAGATGGTAATCGTATAGCTAGCCGCTTCACCCATTCTGATTTATCGGCAATTGGAAACACCTCCATTAATGTGATGGATTTGACAAAAACGACTCTTAGTTACAAATTTGAATTTGATTTAGAGGCAGGCATTGAATTTCTGACTTTCGAACAAAACTTAGTCGGGGTGCCTGCAATCTCATTCCTCATGCTTACGAAAAATGGAAATGTACTTATAAATCAACGAGAACTTCGATCAGACAAACCATTCACAATCAAGCGCGATGCGTTGAGTTTTGGTAAGGAAGAGGATCAACATTTCATGATATCATATTTCACCGTGAGTGACACACGAGTGACGCATGAAATCACCCTTCCTTTGAAACTGCTTAAGTCATTTATTCAACTTGAAAACTTTGAAGACCTGGAGGCTGTCAAGAATTTTATAGAAGAGAATAGTGCGATAGAAGTCGATGAAAAGATCATATCTCCTATCGTAGAGACCTTCACGCTCTTGAATGGTGAGAATGCTCCGCTCGATCAATCTTTGGTGAATATGCAAATTGTCTATCCGCTACAAAACATCCCAAATCATGTTTTGCTAAGATGGGAACTTTATAATTGGAGAATGAGGTGGTTTGAATCTATCATCGATGCTTTTGGCTTACAGAAAAAGCATAATTTTTCACGATTTCAAACTGAAAAAGAGATCGTTAGGGACTCTCTGATTTTGGAGAAGAACTAGATGTTTTCAAACGGACTCTGGATTTTTAGCCCGATAAATCTTTGGCCAGTTTGCATATCCTCTGATAATAGGTGTTTGCATTGAGCTGAAGTAGCTGCGCTTAGAATCAAGCTATCCCAATAGCTACAGTTATACATTGCTTGAAAGTCCAGAGCTGTTTCTAGAATTTTTCTATCGTTTTTCACTAATTCGAAACTATCAAAAAGATTGAGCTGCTCTTTTACAATTTCCGGTGGAAATTTGAATTTCTTAATAAGTACGTGGCAAAATTCCTGCATCACTTGAGTTGACCAAACCAATTGATTTTCTTGATCAAGACTCGAAATTAATTGGGCACATCGCTCACGTTTCTCAGGTTCGGTTTTCGAGAAAAGATAGATAAGCACATTGGTATCGACGAACACTTTACCTTTCATAAATATCGTCTCTGTCAAACTTCCAATTAATCGTATCTAGTTGGATTCTCTTTTGACTTTCTGCTAGTTTTTCAGCAAACAATTCATTTTTTGAACCGACGGTTTGCTTCAGATGCGTTCTGATCATTTCGTTAAGAGAAGTTCCTCTTTCCGATGCATATGATCTTGCTTTAGCTAACAGCTCATCAGGAATAGATAGTGTAATATTTTTCATTTGCACGTATTATGTGTGCTAATATAACGAATAAACAGATATTCTTGTTTAATCCCGCTTACTACCGCCAATCGAAACTCCAAGTCCGCCATCAATTCTAAAAGCCTGACCTGTCATGAAAGATGCTTTGTCCGAGGCGAGGTATGCGATAAACTCACCTACTTCTTTGGGATCACCCACCTTTTTCATCAAGTGCATATCCTCACACTCTTTCATTACTTCTTCAGGATTTGGTGATTCTAAAATCGCCGACTGTAACATAGGGGTATTAATTGTTCCTGGACAAACAGCTACACATCGGACCTTTGGTCCATAATCCACAGCAATACTTCTGGTCAACCCTAGCATGGCAGTTTTGGAAGTAGTGTATGCCGCCACCTGACTCTGGCTGATAAATGCCTGCACGCTAGATACATTTACTACGACTCCTTTACCGAGATTCAACATGGACGGAATAGCCAATTTTGAAGCCAAAAAAGCGCTTTTCAGATTCACATTCATAACTGTATCCCATAGCTCTTCTGTGGTCTCGGTCAGGGTAGCATAGCGATTGATCCCAGCATTATTCACCAAAACGCTTACTTCTCCAAATTGCGCAATGGATGCATTCATTGCTCTTTCTATTTGGTCACCCTTGGCAACATCGCATAAATGGTAAGCTACGTTTTCGTTTGAGGAAGTTCCATGCTCTAGATCTAAAACGGACACCTTACCCCCTTCTCTCAAAAAAACCTCCACAGCCGCCGCGCCTATTCCTTTTGCTCCGCCTGTCACGACGATATGTTTTCCTTTGAAATCGCTCATGAATGACACACCAGTTTAAGCCCTTTGATTCCCAAGTCAATTTTTGTCACATGCCATCTACCGAGGTTGGCGGTAAACATTTGATCAAAATTTGGTCCTCCAAAGGCAATGTTGGTTGGATTGGAAAGCGTATGAGCCTCCCAATCATCAACTAATACTGAAATGGATTGATCAGGTGCTACTTTGTAAATCTTATTGGGCGCATAGCACGAGATATAGAGGTTGCCAGCCGCATCGAAAGCTACCCCATCTGGGACGGACTCAGGAACAGTTACGTAAACTTCCTTTGCTCCCGCAGACCCGTCCTTATTTATCTTGATTCGTTCGATCCCAGGCATGAAAGAGCAAACTACATAGAGGTATTCTTCCTTAGCATCAAGGCACATACCATTTGCGAAATTGAGAGGTTCATTGTACCAAATCTTTCCCTCACCTTCGGAATTGTATTTGAGTAACTTACCAATGACTTGTCCAGGAGCTCCACTTTCAGACACGTAGATATCACCCTTTGTATCGAAACAAGCATAGTTTGGAATATTGAAGTGGTGACCGTTCACTCCTTTTGAGAACTCTGTCAGCTCAAATGTCTTCATATCCAAACGCATGAGGCATTTATTGCCGAGATCACAAATAATCATCCAGCTACAGTCCGCGCTAAAGGCAATCCCAAGGATAAATCCTCCGGTATTGGCTACTTCTTTCACCTCAGAACCATCAACGCTGATCTTATAAATCTGACCGGCTTCACCGCCTGCCCAGATAGTACCATCTGGATGATAGGCAATACACTCTGGATGATCCAAACCCTCTGCAAAAACGGTTGTTTTTTCTAGTATGCTCATAAGCTTATTCTTTTAAATTCATCTTCAAATGCTGTGGCTTTAAAAGTAGCCTCCTTTGATTCTCCTGCTTCCAACCTCAACCATTCACCATTCTTGATTGCCTCCTCTGGCTGCTGGGTCCACTTGCTTGTCCAAGGTTCCAATGCCACGGTATAGCAATTACCCCACCAAGGAAAATCCACTGTAGCATTTCGCTCTTGCCAATACCAGAGATCCTTGAACAATTCCCCATCCCACTGTAGCCCAAAGCCTACATTGCGATGGTCGTTCTTGATGCTATAGTATGCTGCTGCTCCCAATTCGCTGAGATAACACAAATCCGCATAACTATCTGCTCCTTTCGGAGACACTTTACTGGCGTCTACGGGCTCTCCATTTTTGGATTTGGCAGCAGGCCACTTATATTTTTGATTGCGTTGAAAGGCATGATTTTTAGGCATGGCTGGCTCTGTTTCCATCCATTTGGCATTCGTTTCAATGGTGACACCCTCTTCTAAAAATGGCAAACCGAAAGCTATGTGCTGCCCCCACATGATGTCTAAATGAGTTTTGGAAACGTTGGTGATTCGCTCATGCACTTGAAGTGTAGACGAATCTTTCAATAATGTGAAGGTGCGTTCAATAAAAATAGGAACTCTCAATGGGGTCACCCCCACTTTGAGGGTCACTTGCTCTTCGCTTTCTTCCAGCAAAATCACATCCCATGGGATAAGTGCCACTTCGCCATGTTGTCCTAATTCAGCACCACGATAATTGAACGCAGGACTATTTGGCAAACACACTTGCCAACCACCATAGTAGTAGTCTTCAAATTGACTTTTGGTGTTTCGTATTTGTGAAAAATGACGCTGTGGATTTTGAATGCCTTTTGGCAAACGGAGTAAAAAATCAATGCCTTTTGGCTTGTAAATGAATTCGAAAATATCGCTCCCTCGATCGAGCAAAACACCAATCTTTAATTGATTATTTTCGAGGTGTATTGCCTTCAATCCATTGATCTTGCTATGTGAAATGCGGCAACTCATTTTTCTTGATTGATTGCATTCATAGCACCTTTCATATATCCTAAAGCGTAAGCCATACCTGCATGCCAACCGGCCTTGGTTGACATTTCTGGTGTATGATCTGGTATCAAAACACCTTCATATTTGCATTTTTTAAGGATTCTCAAAGCCTTGATCATGTCTATGTCACCTTCATCTACAAAGGCCTCTTGATAGCGCGGCACTTTGCCAATTACATTCCTGAAATGAATGTATCCTATCCGATCTTGCAATGCATATTTCTCCAACATCTCATAGACATTGCTTCCCTGCATTTCCTGCACAGTACCCATACAAAATTCAAATCCATTTGCTGGACTAGGATTAACCTCCAATAATTTTTCGTAAGTGGGTTGATTATAAAACAGTCTCGCCGTACCTCTCATTTCTGCTAAGGGTGGATCATCTGGATGCGCCACAAGCCTTACATTATTCTCCTCTGCTATTGGCAATAGATTGTTCAAAAAGTAACGAAACCGCTCCCATATTTCCTCTTTAGATACAGGCGCCAAAACAGCATCATCCACCTGATCTTCATACCTCATATTCCAAACCATCCCTTTTGGGATCGGTTGGTGCACATCTACTTTGGATTGATCAAATAAGACTGATTTAGCATCACCTCTCCCCTTAGAGTCATTGGCCCAGCCCCAAACCCCAGCAAGACTAAAATAGTAGCCCATAATAGGAATACCGGCCTTTCCCATGTTCTTAAGCATGGTTTTCAAATCTTCCAACTGTTCATCTCGCTTAGGCCCATCCAGCAACACATCATACCAATGCGAAGGATCAAAATTCTCGATTGCCTCCAGCTTTAGACCATGGGATTCTATACTTTTTCTGAGTGCTGACAGTTCGTCAAACGTCCAGATCTTTCCTTGATTTCTTGTTTCGCCCCAGCCATTCAAATAATTGTTGGTTAAGGTTGGATTATCACCTTTGACGTAATCCACCAACTGCGCTACAATGTGTGTTGCGCCAGCTTGCTTTGCGAAGTTGAAGTTGTCGCTATTGAGTATCCCTTTATATAATCCTAATCCTAACTTCATACGTGATTTTGTGTTAGCTGCTTAGAAGGCTGAATTCTGCTGTAATTTTCAAATCATAACAACGAGCAAAAAATCTTGCGTTTCAAAATTTTACTTCAATACGTTCTCAAATTTTCGGATAAATTTTCGAATTAGCCTAGATTCGTCTTTCATACTTTGTTCGAACATATGAACTTACGTAAACTTATTACAAATAGACCAATTTCCTATGAGTGCATTCAGATTGGATAACAAGGTGGCCATCGTCACAGGTGGAGCAAAAGGAATTGGGCTAGCAGTCTCCAAAAAACTAGCAGAACAAGGTGCTACCGTGCATATAGTGGACGTTGATTCTGACGCATTACATAGGGCGGAGATTGCTATAAATGAAACTGGAGGCAAGGCTTTCGGACACTCACTTGATATCACTAACATATCGGCAGTAAAGAGTTCGTTCGATGAAATAGCAATCAAAAAAGGGTTAGACATTCTGATCAATAACGCGGGAATTGCGCATGTTGGAAATGTGGAACAGACCACAGAAGAAGACTTTGATAAAGTATACCAAGTCAACGTCAAAGGAGCCTTCAATTGCCTGCAAGCAGCTGTCCTGCACATGAAGCAGTCTAATGGGGGAAGCATTGTCAACATCGCGTCAATTGCCGCTACTGTTGGTCTGGCCGATCGGTTTGCTTATACAGCCAGCAAAGGTGCGATTCTCTCTATGACCTATTCGATTGCGAAGGATTATTTAGGCGTGCGCATACGATGCAATGCCGTTTCTCCGGGAAGAGTGCATACGCCATTTGTAGATGGATTCTTAGCCAAAAACTATCCGAATAATCAGGAGGAAATGTTTCAGAAATTAGCAAAATCGCAACCAATTGGACGCATGGGTGAGCCAGAGGAAATTGCCAATTTGGTACTTTTCCTAAGTTCAGATGAATCAGGTTTTGTAACAGGAAGTAATTATTTTATTGATGGCGGATTCACCACCTTAAATACCAACTAAAAAGAAAAGACAATGAAATTAATTCGATTTGGAGCTTTTGAAAATGAAAAGCCAGGAGTAGAACTAGCAGACGGTACACGCGTAGATGTGAGCGGAGGATTTGAAGATTTCAATGAGAAATTCTTTGTCAATGATGGACTGACCGAACTTGAGCTATGGCTGAGAGAGCATAAAGACACTGCTCCTCGAATTGACAAAAAAGAAAGACTCGGATCTCCCGTAGCGCGACCTAGCAAGATCATTTGTATTGGCCTCAATTACTCAGACCATGCGGCTGAGGCAGGGATGGCAGTGCCAAAAGAGCCTATTATATTTTTCAAATCTACCACGTCACTTTGTGGGCCAAATGATGATGTAATCATTCCTAAAAACAGTGTAAAATCTGACTGGGAGGTTGAATTGGCAGTGGTTATCAATAAAAAAACTCAATATGTATCGGAAAGTGACGCAATGAACTATGTAGGTGGCTATGCGCTCATGAACGATTACAGTGAGAGAGAATGGCAGCTGGAGCGATCAGGGCAATGGGTAAAAGGCAAAAGTGCGGACACTTTCTCTCCACTCGGCCCCTATCTAGTCACTAAGGATGAAGTAGCTGATCCACATAATCTCAATTTGTGGCTTTCACTGAACGGGGAAAAAGTTCAGGATGGAAATAGTAAAACGCTAATTTTCAATATCCCTAAGGTGGTTAGTTACCTCTCTCATTTTATGACGTTGCTACCAGGTGATGTGATCTCTACAGGAACACCTCCGGGAGTTGGGATGGGAATGAAACCTCCTAGATACTTGAAAGAAGGTGATGTAGTTGAATTGGGGATTGATGGACTTGGTTCATCAAAACAAATAGCAAAAAGCTACAAGGCTTAATTAACACGAATTTGGATCACCTCATTGTAGCCTAATGAGGTGATTCTAATAAAATAGATGCCTGTTGGGAGTTGAACGCTAAACGCTGCCTTTTCAATTGATTCACTATTCGGAAAGCTCCATTTCCCAACTGTACTACCAGATAGCGAAATCAAATTCACTTGGCAAGCGTTTGGCAAAAGCTCGTTCAAAGCAATTTGAAATGAACCACCACTTGGGTTAGGGTATATAAGTAGGCTTTTTGAGTCATTCAAACCTAAGACAATGGTGGTCATCTCTATCTCATTGCTAAACTCTGAGGTTCCATCCACTCGATAGGCCTGCACACGATAGAAATAAGTAGTGTGTGGCTCTATGTTGGAATTAAAAAACCTCTCTGCATTCTCAGGTAGATCAAAAGTCAGATAGCGTGCAAAATTCTTATCTAGCGATCGTTGAATGGTATAGCCTTCTTCATTGGCTGCTTGATCAACCCACTTGATTTCCACAGAGGTTTGAGATACGACTTTACCTTCAAGGTTAGTCGGAGTTTCAATAATGACATCTGAAAGGGTTCGCTGAGAAGCTATATTTCCAAAGCCACTAACCACATTTCCATTAGTAGCTCTCACTCGATAATAGTAAGTAGTGAATGGCTCTAAACCAGTATCCAAGAAGGTCCTTTGCTTGGATACCGAAGGAATCACCTCAGCATTTTCAAAAGAAGCGCTGGCAGCTCGCTCAATTATAAAATGAGTTTCGAAGGTACTCATATGCCCCCAAGCTAATTGAATCTCAGAGCTACTTTTGGCAACTGCACTTATAGTACCAGTAACATGCAAAGCGTCTGCATCATCGACTGTAATTACACTATTTGCAGCAATGTTATATACTGATGAAGTGGCGCCACCAGGCCAAATGATCGTTACCGTATCTACTAGCACAAGATCTCCCAATCCAAAATGAGCTTCGGCAGGTTCTTGTCCATAGAAGCTTATACCAGCAGTAATTGGTCTTGTCTGAAGTCCATTTTCTGTTTCAATTTTGATAGTCGCACCAATGGCCCAATGATTCGATCCTGTCATCCTAGGCTTTACAACTAAGTAGTTACCAAATTCTGATGATTCGTTTAATTGATTTTCTAACAATCGAAAAGCAAGCGTCTGACCGGGGTTACCTTTGAGCGACTGAGCGAGATCAAGATCACCATCTCTATCCATATCAAATGATAAGAGCGTGGTGGCTTGCAAAGTATCATTGAAGCCAGACATTTCAGAAACATCGTCAAAACCGATGCCCGTATTCTTCCATAGTTTGGAAGGGTCTGAGAAATCAGTAACCCAACCATTGGTAGCTGCTATGTCTAGCAATCCATCATTATCTGCATCTAAGAAGGTAACTCCCCAACCCCATCCGCCTTGATCAACACCAAAGTCTTTGGAAACTTCAGAAAAGGTGAAGTTTCCATTTTGTAAATCAGATTTCAATAATACATTGTGATCGCCATCACGATCTCTCTCAATATTGGAGATATAAATATCAAAATCATCATCACCATCATAGTCTCCAATCGCTATCCCCATATCATTGTGAGCATTGTCAAGATTTACCGGAATAGCCTTTTCTGTAAATGTGCCATCCTTATTGTTTTGATAAAACAGATTTCGTTCATTATCCACTGTTAGATAAATATCTGCCCATCCATCTTTATTCAAATCAAAAAGTACTGGCTGCCAGTATCTGCTTGGTTTTTCCAAGCCACTTGCCACGGTTATATCCGTAAATGTTCCATCGCCATTTCCTTCATACAACTTAATTTCTCCTGCCCACTGGGTCATTACTAGATCCAAAATCCCATCATTATTAATATCTCCAGCAGCAAGTCCACCAAAGACTCCAGATATACTTCTACCAGAAAGCAGACCGGAAGAGGCAGTGACATCTTCAAATGATCCGTTATCCAATTGACGATAAAGCACGATGTTATCCGCATCCAAACAACTCAGATTGCTAGAGGCACAATCACCAGCCACGAGTACATCTAATCGATTGTCTTGGTCTATGTCAAACCAGAGAGCTGTTCTACTTCGCATTTGCAAAGCCAACTCCCCTTGAACTTCGGTATAATTACCCGACCCATCATTTTGATAAAGCCTGTTGGTACTGTTTTCATTGGCAAGTAAATAAAGGTCTATATCCCCATCCGCATCATAATCTACAGCAGACACACCACATCCATATGTCCAGGCCGGATCGAAATTGACGAAAGTCTGAAGATCTGTTACATCCTTGAATCGAGGTTGAGAAGTCAACCCTATTCCAATTATAAAGAGTAATATGGATATTGAAAT
>JBLIFO010000017.1:0-27073 GCA_047633875.1 Marinoscillum sp.
TCTGGTAAGATGATTTGTCGCTGGTATCTCTCGTGCATCAGCCTCCTGCAAAGGGTGGTAAGAATGCTATTTCATCACCGTCACGCACCTGTCCATCTTGAACCAAAGTTTGATTCAACGCTATTTGGAATGTGGAATTGCGTATAAAATTAAACCTGGTTACAGACAGTTCTTTTAGCTGCTTTACACTTCCTCCAAAGTCCTCAATATTGAGTTGTTCTTCATCTAAGCCTATTTGCTCAGCTAGCGCACCGAAGTATTTGATCGTTACAGACATTTAGTTTAAATCAGTTATCTTATTTAATATCTTATTTAACGTATTTCCAAAACTCATTATTAGCTGTAGATTAAAATGAGTTATTTATTTCTCATGAAACAACCAACCCATAGGTTTACTAAGGCGTGGTGAATTGCTTGATACTTCATATGCTATATGTCACGGGTCTTACTATTATGTGATGTTAAGTTAATCATAGCAAGAGCAAGTGTAAGTTTGACTATCGTAAATTTTTCTTACTATTTCTAAAAGATTTAGGCTGAAAATCACTTGGTGATCCTTCCTGCCATACAGCTTCCTACGCTTTTGATATGAGTCAATAATCCATTTTTCTCTGTTGCTTCGGGGTAGCCTAGAGATCTCAATTTTTCAGTAAGGAGCGATCTATCAACGTTACCTGCATGATTGACCGTAACTACACTGGTTTCAAGTGAAACAGTCACATTTTCTACCCCATCAATTGCGGAGAGCTTTTTCGTAATAGTGTTGACGCATCCATTGCAGCTCAGATTTGCAATATTGATTCTATTTATTTCCATCTTGTCATTGTGATTTAGGTGATCGAAAGGATATTGATATATAATATCCAGCATGATACATTGTTCCAAAGAAACCCTATTACTCACAGACTTTATGTGACCTATGTTGCATTCAGAAATGATTTGAATTAGGAAATTGACCCGAAATCTGAAAAATTGAATCGGGAATCGGTTGCTATTTCAATCTGCTTTTATTCTTCCAGTGAAATTCTAGACTCTGAGTAGAGATCATATGCAGCCACCAATACTTCTTGACTGGTTATTTCCTTTTGGTATTGGAAGATCTGAGCGCGTTCCGAAACGAATGCGGGCTGATAGACCTTATCATATGCACTCCAAATGACAAGTAAGTAGTGATAGCCTATCGGATTACTTCTTCCCTTTTCAAACCAAGAATCAAAAAGATTTTCGTCTAGCGGCTTGCCGTACAATGCTTCAAACATAATTGGTAGTGGTCAAGCTCGAAGTTAATTGCTTCCTGCTTTATTGCGATCTATCTGCAAATTAAAAAGGAAAATCCGATAAAGATATAGGTACAGATTTACTCCCTACTCATACCTCAAAGCATTTACAGGATTTATCGTAGCAGCTCGGAGCGTGCGTAAACCAGCTATTGCGAGAGATATTACAATAATCGTGACGGCTGGCACTATGAATGTGATGACATCCATATCCTTATAATTATTAAAAATAGA
This sequence comes from Marinoscillum sp., assembly GCA_047633875.1. Taxonomy (GTDB): domain Bacteria; phylum Bacteroidota; class Bacteroidia; order Cytophagales; family Cyclobacteriaceae; genus Marinoscillum. Next base: position 1,512 of record JBLIFO010000017.1, read on the forward strand.
AGCTATCAAACCATCTACTAGATAATATCCAGCTGTTACCCCAACAGCACTGGAGATGAATAGAAGTGGGAAATAGCCTTTACTAATTAAAAATACGATGTGGCTTATTTCTCCACCTAATACTTTTCTTACTCCTATTTCCTTTTTCTTCTTAATGAGGTTAATTGAAACCAATGTGAAGAGACCTAAGCTTGATAATATGAAAGCAATGACACCTAAGAAACTGAAAATAGTCAAAATATTTTGATTGACTTCTTTGGCATCTCTCAAAAATTCCTCCTGATAGAATCCAGCGAACGTTTTATTCGGAATTTTAGCATTCCATTCTGTTTCCAGGGTATTATATACTTCCGTTACATCGTTAAGTTTGGTTTTAGCTATTAGAAAACTATAGGTTCCATCATCTTCAAATTTCATACTCTTCAGTCGCATTCCAATTGGCTCAAGTGGCGCCCAAAACCCATAGAGATAGAAATTTTTAACTACACCAATGACTGTGAGGGTTGTAGAATCATTTACATAAAGCCTCTGACCTATCGGATCGGCCCAGTCAAATTGTTCAACAAATTTTTCATTTACTAATATTGAGTTTTTACTATCTGAGGCTTCCAAATCTTTAGAGAAAGTTCGTCCAGAAACAATTTCAAGATCCATTGTTTCCGTATAACCGAGACCAACATCAAGCATGTTGACATTGATTTCTATGTCTTGGTTTTTCATATTGAGTCCATAGTCTCCACGACCAATATGGTTCTTAGCACTGGCAATGCTGGTGATATTGGGGTTGGCCTGCATGGAGGCATATATTTTCTGATATTGGGTCTCATTGAGCAGACTAACACCTATGATTTGATCTCTATTATAGCCCATATCTAAGGTGTCTTGATACTTTGCATTCTGTATAAAAGCGACACTCGCAAAAATGGCAATTACTGTTAATGTAAACTGAGTGCCAAGAAGTACTTTGGTAAGACTACCAGCCCCTCCTATGCTGAGACTTCCCCTTAGTATATTGACTGGCTTGTATTTGCTAATAAAAAGTGAAGGATAAAAGCCAGCCAAAAGCGTAGTGAAAATGAGCATTAAAGTGAGGAAGATATAAAGACGATAATCCTCCGTAAGGTTGAGCTCCAAATTCATTCCTTCCCACATCGAACTATATAATGGGACCAAAATGGAGGCTAATCCAATAGACATAACCAAAGCAAGAAAACATACAGTAAGATTTTCTGTCATGAACTGTTTGATGAGTTGCTGCCGTGTACCTCCCAATACTTTACGGATGCCAATCTCCTTTAATCGACGATTTGAGTTGGCTATAGCTGTATTGGTAAAATTGAAGCAAGCCACAAGTAAAATGAGTAAAGCCATCACTTGAGGGGTAAGTATCGCGGCAGTAGGCATTGCATTTCGCAAACCTGACCATCTTATATCTCTGGAAGCTTCTGCATGGCCTACCATAGAACGTAGCATGAAGTTATTGACGACAAAGTCTGGTCTTGCAGCCTTTTGAACATCGAGATATTTGTCCATCATAGGGCCGAATGTATCAGCTTGCGAAGGATCATTAAAATACACGAAAGTATTCTGAGCTAAAGAACCCCAATTGCCTTTTACATTGTCATCGTACATTCTGAACCTATTCTCAAATGCGGTAAGAATCTCAAAATGCACCGATGAGTTTTGCGGTGGCTCTGATACCACTGCCGCAATGACAAAATTGAAACTCATTCCACTATCATCAAAAACCGTAAGGATTTTACCAATTGGATCTTCATCTTGATAAAACTTTCGAGCATAGGTGTCAGTGACTACTGCATTCTCAATGTCTTTGATGCTTGATATATTTCCGCTTAACACTGGAAAAGTGAAAGATTCTAAAAAGCCCTCATCAGCATAGCAAACGGATGTATCAAAAATTTTATCCATTTTCACATCCTTCACAGTGAAGGTGTGAGATTCAAAGCGAAATACCCTATCTACATTGGAGAAGTCATTTTTCACAGCTGCAGCCAGAGGCATAGGAACACGACCATACTCAATCAAATCTCCTTGATTGTCTATGATTTGATTGACTTTATAGATATGCTCAAGTTGAGTATGCGATTTATCAAAGTCCCAATTGAATTTTGAGTTGATATAAGCCACAATACAGCAAGCCAAAGCGATACCCAGACCAACTACATTAATCGCGACATACACCTTGTTTTTGAGTAGATTACGAATGGCTACTTTGAGGAAATTTTTAAGCATAGTATGGCAGAATGATGTTTTCGATAATATAATCATTCCTTCTTTTTCAATGACTATGCCATTGATTGTAATAACCTGATCATGAGCTAATTAAAGTCATGTGTAAATAATAGATCGTACGATATCGTTCACAAAACAGAACAAAAAGTGTCCGATATTTACGATATGTGTCCTTTTCGAAAGAATCAAAACATCACATTATAACATTTTTAAGAAGCACTGAAAATCTTCCTTCACTCTATCTGCATATTGAAGCGCTATGGTAGTGACCATGGCTTTAAAGACCTTCTTTTTATCTCCTGCAAGTACACCAAAAGCAATAGGCATTTCGTGTTTCTCAGTGTTGAGTTTATAGCTCGCTCGTTTGTGCCTTGAGGCCAATAAGTTGCCCCATACTTGAGCCATGAATAGGAGTTTTTTTGGAGTATTTAATTTCTCTGTTGGAAAATCACACTTAAATGGGGAACGTTCTTTTATGGAAAATGTAATACCATCAAGCTCTGTCCAGCCAAGATAGCGATCAGGGTGCTCTGAAAGTGCCTGAAATGCTAGAGCATGTCTCATGCCCCCATGACCAAACTTGAGGTCATATTCTGCCTTTTCATCCGCATTCATATGAAGGTATAGAGGTGCCTGACTTTGTTGCTTCATATCAAGTATCACATCGTCATCTTCCGCTTCAGTATCAGCCTCTATCAATATATAGTATCTTTCTGAACCGAGGGATCCTGTCCCTGCCTTTACTCTCTTAACAATATCCTTTATCTGGAAATGCTCATTTTTATCCTTTAGTGATGAGTTGATGGTCTTTTGATAAGACTTGAGCGCATTTGATACCTTCTCAAAATCCTCCTTAGACAAAGAACTCAATTTTTCATTTTCAAGATTAAAGATTCGTTTACCATCTTTTACCTCAGTCCAAGCATCAAGCATTTTGAGACGATTCTTTTTTGCTTCTACCTTACTAAGAAATTTATGCATGAGACCTGTAGAGGTTTCTTTGGTCAGATGTACTTCGTTTTTGTCATCGTCCTCTTTATGAGAGATCATCTCATCGTAGTAAGCTTTAGCAAAGACTTTTAGTGCCTTTTTTTGAGTGAGATCACTCAAAAGTCCATTGTTTCTTGTATCCAGCACGATACTTATCGCCATTCTCCAAAGATCAAACTGATAATCTGCTACTATAGCTTCATCAAAATCATCCATGCAAAAAATAGCCTCTCCATAATGATTTGCGTGCGCTCCATAATTATAAACATGGGCATCACCATTGATCCAAGTGAGCGTAGCACTTGTGCCTCCAAAAAAACTCATTCGCCAATCATTGTAAAAATCCCCCCAGTACAAATGATTCGAGCCTCGAAAAAAGGCATAAGGCGATTCTGCCATCTTTTGGAACTTTTCATTGCGAAAATCCTCACGAATGTCTTCATTGTTGAGAATAAGTTCTTGTTTTATTTTTTGCTCTCTGTTATGTAGAAGAAGTTTAGTTGAAGGCATATTTATACGACGGTGTTAGGAGGCTATTATTATTATCAAATTTATAATTGTATCACTTCAAAAAAAAACTAAAATAAATCAACCTTTTATAGAATATTTTCAGTCATTATTAATGCAAGAACATATCTGTACGAACACTATTGAACTTATAATTATGGCGTTGGACTACTTATCCTTTTCGATTTTAAAGGATGGTGATTTGTAATCCTTTTGTAAATACTCCAGAGGCAATCCGACCTGATGACCGTCCCGAACTGCACGGTAGTGAGGTGAAAGAATCTCCACTCCGGCCTCATTGAATTTGTCCTGAATGTTTTGATGCAAATTGGAGTATACCCAAGCCATTCGATCAGGTAAATCCGTGTATGCATTGAGCTGATAAGACACGTAATTATCATCTAAACTTGTTTGCAATACAAAAGGCTTTTTCGATGTAATTACCCCTTCTGAAGCTTCCGCTGCAGCAATAAGCAATTCGTGAACCTTGCGCCATGAAATATCATATCCTATGGTCACCGAAGTGTGCAGGATCAATCCTTCGTCAGACTCTTTGGCGGTGGAGTAGTTTATGGTATGTCCAGTAAGAATGGAAGCATTTGGAACAGTGATATACTCGTTTTTAACTGTTTTGACGCGTGTTACAAGTAGCGACTTCTCAATCACTTGTCCTGTTACCTCCCCTATTTTCACCCTATCTCCTAATTGAAAAGGGCGCATGTAAGTGATGACTAATCCTGCCACGGCATTGGCTATAGCCGTAGAGGAGCCCAATGAAAAGAGAATTCCTAAAAAGACAGATACTCCTTGAAAAATTGGGGAACTGGACCCTGGTAGATAAGGAAAGATGACTATGAACATGAAAGCATAAAGCAGAAACCTAACAATATTAAAAGTAGGTGCCGCCCAATCCTTATGAAAACCAGATAATGTCAAACGACCAGCCTCAACTTCATGAGAAATGAACCTGATTAATTTTGTCGCATAGTGCGTCACAAAATAGATGACGACAATGGAGAATACGTTAGGTAGATAATTCCAAAAGGCACTAAATATTTCCTTAGCAGGATTCCAAACCCAATCAAACAAGGTATTTGCCCATCCCTTTGTGAAAGGAAATAAGCTGAATATGATTGGTAATGCTATATAAAGCACCATAAAGAATACAATTCCCTTCAGGACGGTCACTAATTGCAGCGCTAATTCAAGCTCTCGCTTTGGAGGTAAGATTTCATAATTACGAAGTTTAAAGCCCTTAAAGTATATGTCTTCTTTTGACCTCACCCAACCCGCAAGTCTTCTAAATGCTCTTTTAAGAAAGAACACCAAAACATACGCAATCAATATTATCAGCAAGGTCAAAGCCGTTCTTATGAGTATGTTTTTCAAACTATTATTCTTGAGCTCTAGAGCAATTGCCACCTTAATATTCTGTGCTAATTGATTGGCGAGCTGATCTTTGGTCTTATCCTCCCATAGCGCGTCCCAGTCTGTTACACTCATTAAAATCATTTCACCATAGGCGATATCCACGGTAGATTCACTGGCAATGACCTTAAGCGAGTCAGCAACAAAAGAATCATCCCTATAGAGTATTTCAATCTTTTTGGTAATGGAAGCTGCACGCTCCTTTGGGTGGACAGGTCCAATTTTGATATAGACTGTACATAGAGTGTCACCAAAAGGAGCGACAGGAAATCCCTTTGTCGTTTGCTTCATCTCAAGAATTTTCTCGTTCCTAGCAGTATTTCGCAACGAATCCTTCTGCTCTATTTCTTTGATCTGTCCAATCAGCTCCGCTTGCTTCAGTTGATCTCTTTCTTTTAGAAGAGAAATCTTTTCTATGAGCTCTAATTTAAGAAGAGAATCCGCTCGCTTTCTGAATACACTTTCCTCTACTAGGTTCTTATAATTCTGAATTTTAATTTGTGACGAATCTACTTGACTCACCGTTGAAGAGGTATCTAAATCTTGCGACAAAGCTGGAAAGCTAAATACCACGATTAAAGAAAAATAAAGAATATTTTTAGGGAAAGCGAACAAGGTAGGTCTACTTTTAATTGTTTAATTTTTATGTGAAATATAGAATTGTAAGATCTCTATATGATTGAGCAAACGCTTCGATGAACGTAAGGTCTGGCAATAGGTTTTAAAATAAAAAGAAGCATCCAAACCCTTTGGGTAATAATCTGATTCTTTAATGAATTTAAGGTGAATCAATTTAGATAGACGGGTAATAAAAAAGCCAATTCCTTGCGGAATTGGCTCTCTAATTTAATGCGTAAATCTTCTTATTTCGCTGAAAGCGAGATGTTCAAAGTGATATCATCAGAAAGGATCATGTCTTTCATATAATGAACCCATTTCACATCATAATCTTGTCTATCGAATACCAATAAACCAGCACCTGTAAGACCTGAGTCAGTTACTTCTACAGAAGATAATTCCACTGTTTCTTCCTTAGTGATTCCACGAACTGTAAGATCACCAGTCAAAGTGTTTCCATTTTGAGACTTGATAACGAATGTCGCAGTTGGGAATTCTTCAACTAGGAAGAAGTCACCTGTAGACAAATGACCAATAAGGTCACTCATTCTTCCTTGCTCTGCATCTGCGGGTTTGTAAGAAGCAGAATCCAAAGGCTGGATAGAAGTCATGTCTATAACGATAGATCCACCAATGATTGAATCACCTACTGTAGTGATTGAACCTTCAGAAATACTGATAACACCATTGTGACCATATACACCAGCTACTTCACCTTTCCAGGCTACTGTCGATGCAGATGCGTCTACTGTAAATGTTGCTGAGTCCGCTACTACGGTCTGTTCCGTTGCAGCTTCTTTTGTTGAGCTTCCTCCACATGCAGCAACGAATATCGCCACTACAGTGATCATTAAAATGTTCTTTTTCATTAATTTTTTCTTAGTTGGTTTTTAAAACATGCCAAAGGTACTGAAAAATACATGTAACTACATTTAATCCTGAAATATTTAATGTAATGCAATAGAACCCCGATTCATTAAAATATTAGCATTTGCTATTATGCTAACACCTAATAATTTCAATTCCTTCAAATCTTTCGAATGAGCGGGTCACCATAAAATGGAAAGGTTTAAATTGTACCTTCTCAATTCCTGTAAACTTCCTGTGTCAGAATTCCCTCCTTGCCCCAATTGTAAATCACCATATACCTATCCATCGGATGTCTTAATTGATGTGGTCATGAGTGGAGTCAGAGTGAAACTGAATCTACAGATGTAGCCAAGAAAATCCTTGATGCAAATGGCAATGAACTTATGGATGGTGATACAGTCTTGGCACTAAAGGATTTACGTGTTAAAGGCATGCCTAAGCCAGTTAAATCTGGAACGAAAGTGAAGAATATCAGATTGAAAGATGGTGATCACAATATTGATTGCAAAATAGAGGGGTTTGGCTCTATGGCACTGAAGTCTGAGTTTGTAAAGAAAGCTTAAAAGACCTCCGATACTCGTACGCTACTTTACCAACAGCCTTTCGCTTACTTTTCCACTTAGAGTCACTGTTGGGTGCCCGAGGTAATTTACTTCCACACTACCATCAAATAATTCTTTAGAGAGGATTTTAAAATCCACACCCAGTGATATCTCTCTGCTATTCAAGAAATTCAGAAACTCATCAGATGAATTCTCAAGTGCTAGTAATTTGACCTTTGAACCAGGAGCGCACTCGCTCAACCTTCTTAATGTCAGATGCGCAATCCTCCCATCCTTGTCTGGTATAGGAGATCCATGGGGATCCACCTTTGGAAATCCCATTAGCTCATCCATCCTATCGAAAAATATAGTTGAATTGATGTGCTCTATTTGTTCTGCTATAGCATGGACTTCTTCCCACCCAAAACCCATTTGATCCACTAAATACATCTCGGTAAGGCGATGTTTACGGATGACCACAGCTGCAATCTTTCGTCCCTTATCTGAAAGCACAATGGGTTTGTACTTTTCATAGTTTACTAGACCTTTTGCCTGCAGGTTTTTGATCATACTGTTAATGCTGGGTTTGCTTACCTGCAGGTAATGGCTAAGATCTGTAATGTTTACCTGATCATCTTGATGAGAGAGTGCAAAGAGTGCCTTGAGATAATTTTCTTCTGTCGATGAAATCACGATGGTATTTTTCACTAAGATAAAAAAAACCAGTTAATAATTATGTTAGACTATTCTAACAATATAGATTTGCCATTCTAAAATATGATTCACCTATCTCTTATATCACGCTACCTAGCACTACTTATTTTTGCATTGATTCATCATGTGAGTTTGGGACAACCTCAATCCATCATTGGCAGTGTAATGAGTGCTGGTGAACCTGTATCATTCGCCAGTATAGGGCTCCAAGGCACAGCAATAGGAACTACAACGGGTGCTGATGGCTCATTTGAGATTCGCAATGTTTCTCCTGAAAAATATCTGCTTGTAGTAAGTAGCGTTGGCTTTGTAACCCAAACGAAAAAAGTCATCGTCGTTGGAGATACAGCCGCGAGAGTGAGTATAGATCTCAAAGCCGCAGTGTCTGCTTTGGATGAAGTGGTGATCACCGCAACTATGAAGGAGGTTAGCCGAATGGAAAGCCCAGTTCCTGTTGAGGTTTACAGTGATCTCTTTTTTAAGTCAAATCCCGCTCCCTCTGTGTTTGAATCTTTGCAGAATGTGAATGGAGTACGCCCTCAGCTCAATTGTAATGTTTGTAATACGGGCGATATTCATATCAATGGCCTAGAAGGTCCTTATACTATGGTGTTATTAGATGGTATGCCAATTGTCAGTGGCCTATCCACCGTTTATGGCCTTACAGGAATTCCCCAATCACTGGTACAAAGAATAGAAATCGTGAAAGGTCCAGCATCTACACTCTATGGCTCTGAAGCAGTGGGTGGATTGATCAATATCATAACAAAAATGCCTGAATCGGCACCTTTGGTAGCTGTAGATATTTTTACCACAGACTGGCAAGAGATCAATACTGACTTAGCTGTAAAAGCAAAACTCGGTGAGAATGCTGATGCCTTGTTCGGTATAAATTATTTCAATTACCAAAATCCGATTGATCGAAATGGTGATGGGTTTACCGATCTCACATTGCAAAATCGCATTTCGTTCTTCAATAAAATCTCTTTCCATAGACGTGACAATAAACTTGCTTCTATTGCTGCTAGATATGTTTACGAAGATCGCTGGGGCGGCCAGATGCACTGGACCAAAAAAGATCGCGGTGGCAGGGAAGTTTACGGAGAGAGTATTTACACCAATAGGTGGGAGCTCTTTGGCACTTACCAATTGCCGATTTCAGAAAATTTTCAATTTCAATTTAGCACCAATGGACATAATCAGAATTCAGTCTACGGCTCCACTATCTATATAGCGGATCAATATATTGGGTTTGGTCAGTTGACATGGAATAAACCAATGAATAAACATGATATATTGCTTGGACTCACCTATCGCTATACGTTCTACGATGACAATACTCCAGCCACCTCCAATCCAATAACAACAAACAATCAGCCTTCTCAGATACATCTTCCTGGAGCCTTTGTCCAAGATGAGATATCCCTCTCCGCAAATCAAAAACTATTGCTTGGGTTGCGCTATGATCATAACAGCTTGCATGGTAATATTCTCACTCCACGAGTTAATTATAAGTGGAGCACACATGATAAAATGACTGCATTGCGTGTAAGTATTGGAAACGGGTACCGTGTAGCGAATGTTTTCACGGAAGATCATGCTTCGCTAACTGGCGCAAGACAAGTGGTATTTAAAGATGCCTTACTTCCCGAAACCTCTTGGAACGCAAATATCAATGTTGTTAAAAAGACATACACCCTGAAGGATTTATACATAGGGTTAGATGCGAGTGCCTTTTATACTTATTTTACAAATCGTATTTTGCCGGATTATGAGTCAGATCCCAATCTAATTACATATTCGAACCTCGATGGATTCTCTGTTTCCAAAGGTATTTCCGTCAATACAGATTTTTCATGGGTCAACGGTCTTAAGCTATTGGCGGGAATAACTGTTATGGATGTCTCTGTCACAGAAAATAACATAACAAGAAAGCAACTTCTCACTGAGTCTTTCCAAGGCGTATGGAGCTTAGGCTATACTTTTAATACGGCTAAGCTCACGATCGACTATACAGGTAACCTTTATGGACCTATGCGTCTGCCTTTGCTTGGATTACTCGATGATCGAGAGGCCTTTTCTCCTTGGTGGAGTATCCAAAATATCCAAATAACAAAGAAGTTACCAAAGGGATTTGAAGTATATGGAGGATTGAAAAATCTACTCAATTTCAAACCACCTTCCAATAGCATTGCTCGGGCATTTGATCCATTTGATAAAGAAGTGACTTTTGATAGCAGCGGTAAGGTAATCGCCACAGCCAACAACCCCAATGCCCTTACATTTGATCCTACTTATGTATATGCCAGCAATCAGGGCATCAGGATGTTTTTGGGTTTGCGTTATCTTATTGAATGATGAATTTGCAATGTGAATTGAAGAAAGTAAATATCCATAGGGTTCTCTTGACTTGCTTTCTTCTTGATTAAGAGCAATGATTGACCCTCTCCATTATTTTGTATTAGTTTTGGCGCTTTTAAATCTGATTCGATAAATTTCTTGATTAAGAAAATACTTCTTGCTTTAGCGTTCATAGTTGCCCTAACCATCATCATTTTTTTAATGGATGGTGAAAGCGCAGATATATCCGTCAAGGACTTCTTTGATTCAGAGGTAGTGCATATCACTATCAATACTCCGATACCTGATACTTTATTAGTAAAGCCCCCTGTTATACCTGTTCCTCCTCAAATGTGGACACAAAAGAAGGTGATATTTGGGGATACATTTTTGAAGATACTGCAGGGATTGAGTATTCCGAGAGATATCATTGATCAAATCAACGATCAAATTTATAACTACGTAAAGGTCTCGGATTTTAGGGCTGGAGATACCTACAGTGTCATGCGAGGAAGTCTTTCGAGTGATCCTGTCTTGCTTGAATATCCTCTGGATGATAGCACTTTGGTGAATATAAATTTGATTAATGCCAAAGTGGATCTTATCCATAAAGAAGTACTCAAGGTAATATTGACGACTAAATGTATCATTCAGTCTTCACTCATTGGTGCCATTATTGATAGCGGGGGAACAGAAGATTTGGCCAATAAAATCTTAAGTGTATTTGCCTGGAAGATTGACTTTAATAAATTGAATAAAGGAGATGAATTCACGACGATCTATGAGCAATTGTCAATAGACGGTGAAGTTATTGGTAGTGGAAAGATCCATGCCATTTCCTTTAAGCATGGAGAGGAAATCTTTGAAGGCTTTCTCTATAATAATGGCAATGGATCAGAATACTTTGATGCCTATGGGATGAATATGAGCCATGCTCCTTTGATTTTCGATCAGATCACCTCGCTTTATGCTAATAGAAGATTTCATCCTACACAGCGCAGATATAAGCCGCACTATGGTATGGATTTTGAAGCTAAAGAAGGCACACCAGTTGAATCAACCTTTGATGGTGTTGTTACAAAAGCTACTTATGGGCGTGCAAATGGTAATAATGTGAAGATCCAGCACACAAAAGACTTGTCCACACAGTATCTCCATTTTTCCAAAATAGAACCATCCATTCATATTGGAGATAATGTGAAGAGAGGTCAAGTTATAGGATATGTTGGGAGCACTGGATATTCTAGTGGACCTCATCTTTGTCTTAGACTTTGGTATAAAAATCAACAACGCGATCCACTAAATTATAAACTGATCAGACGTGAAGATCTAGCAGTAGGTAATCTGGTAAAGTTTAAAGAAAAAGTAATTGCTTATAAAGAAATGCTTAATTCTGAAAACTAAGATTGAGACAAGGGCTTTGGAGAGCACCTACATTGATATTCTTCAATTCAAAATGACGAATTATTGAGTTCTTCAATTCTCCACTTGAGATTTAACGAGATTGATAGATTCAGAATTGATACAGTAGCGCAAACCGCTTGGTTTTGGTCCATCTGGAAAAACATGACCAAGATGAGCATCACAAACATTGCACATCACCTCTATCCTCACCATCCCAAAACTTTTATCCATGACGTATTTGATTGCATGATCGGCTATTGGCTGATGAAAACTTGGCCAACCTGAACCAGATTCAAATTTAATGGTTGAATCAAATAATGGTTCTCCGCAGCATAGACAGGTATATTTACCAGCTTCATGCGAGTAACATAGTGCTCCTGACCCGGCCCGCTCTGTTTCTTTTTTTCGGGTGATCCGGAATTGCTCAGGGGTGAGAATAGCTCTCCATTCTTCATTACTTTTATCAACATGTCTGCCAGGGTTTGGACTTCCTTCACCGGCGTATTTTATTACTCCATTCCAATCTATCATAACACTCTTTTTATAAGTAACAGTTGAACCATAACAATTGTTGAACGCTCTAAAAAAGAAAATGGTCCAAGGAATTCAGAAAACTCATTGGACCATTTCATTAATGTCTATAAAACATCCTACTTGATAGGCATTTCATCAAATGAGGATCTTAGCATCGTCGGTAAGGTGAAACCTTGGAAAAGTATTGATCCAATGACTACAACTGCAGTCAGAGTAAAAATGAGCTCTTTGCCCGGAAAATCATCCAAAGCCAAAATTAAAGCTATTGGAAGCCCTCCCCTTAACGCACCCCAAGTCATCACAGCTATTGTGTCTTTGTGAATTTCAACTTTCCCAGAAAGAAGTTTAACAGGTAAGTAAACACTGATCCATCTTCCAAAAAACACCACGTTTATCGCCAAAAATCCTGCTGCAACCCACAATGGGTTAAGCTCCATAATCAATAACTCAAGTCCCATAAGTACAAACAGCATTACTGCCATAACTTCCTCCATAAGGTTCCAGAATTTGTAGACATAAGTACCAACGCTCGATTCACTCGTTGCAGATTCTCTGCTAAGATTCCCTATGATCAATCCCATTACTATAGATACTGACTTAGAGTAAATACTGAAATAAGCGGAGATGAATGAGCCTAAAAGCACCAAAGCAATGGTAATGAGTACTTCAATATGTACATCATCGTTATCAATAAATTTTAATAATTGAAAACCAATTAAACCCATTATCACTCCTATAGAAATACCACCAATGAGTTCCAAAGCCAATATTTTAGCAAAAGTTCCGATTGTAATTTCGTGTTCGCCTGTGACCACTGCAAGATGATAAAGTACAAAGGCTAAAACCACAGAAAAAGCACCATTGAAAAGTGACTCTCCCTCTACTTTTGTTTCCAGCATTTTTGGAATAAGAAATCTTTTAACTGGACTGCTATTGGTAATCGGGTCAGTAGAAGTAATCACTGCACCAAAAACGCTACAGTACATGTATGACAAATCAATACCGAGCAAACCTAGAATTAGGTACATCATACCACCAATAGCGAAGGTTGATATTACAGCTCCTGCTAGCGAAATGAATATTACAGGGATTTTTTGAGTGCCCAGCTTATGTATATTCATATTCAAACCACCCGCAAATAGAATCACACTGATTACCATTTGGTTGAGCACTCCTCTAAAATCAAAAGACTTAATATGCCCAGGGATATCCCAAGATGGCATTATAAATTCTGAAATGAGTAATAAAAAGGACATCACTAAGGTGAGAATAATGAAACCAACGGAAGATGGTAATTTCAGGTAAAGCGTATTGACAAAGATGAATAAACCTGAAATGAAAATTAAAACGGCGATTAAGTCGAATACGTGCATAGTACTTTTAGGCTTTCTTAGGCATTAAATATAGACCAAGGTATGTAAAAAACGTATTAATGTATTTCAGTTATTCCTTAAGATCATACTTAATCGCGCAAATTTAGTGATGGATTTAATTGTAATTGGCTGAATTTAAGTGGCTAACTGAAATTTATTTCATAAAGTAGCCTCACTTTAAGCAGCTAACCTTTAAAGAAATAATCTCATTCACAATGTATTAGTTTACTAATAATGATCAATTCATTGTTGTTCCATTTTGAAAAACGTACCAAAAAGGTTGTTTTATTTAATTTTTTGCAAGTAATTAATAGAATAGCTACCATTCTCATCCATAATAATGCGAAATAGAAATTAAAATATTTATTGAGAGTTTTTTACAATTAATTTTTTTTCATACATTCGTTTACTTTATTGATAAGTGAAAAACTCTAAACTCAGTATATCGCACGTTCTCCTCGCATGGTTACTCCTTGCTACTATCGTAACTACTGCAGTTTACAACCAAAACTATTTTGCAGACCCTGATATAGAAGAATCAATCGCTTTTGAAAAGGAAGCTATAGATGGTGAGAAAGAAATAGATCTAATTATTTGGGCTGATATATGTCATGATGCGGAGCTGCTAAGCTTAGATAGAATATTACAAACCCAATTTCATTCTTGTGAGTCGATTCAATCTATTCGCACTCCTAAAAAGCTTTACATTCTCTACAGTCAGATGAAAAACCACCTCGGTTAATATTTGATCTATAATGAGTTATGTTCTATAATTCATCTAAAGATTAAAAATTTTGTCTAACACTACTTTACCTAACACTTCCTTCTGATATATTCAGAAGTAGAAATGCGCTAAATAGTCAAAGTCAATTTTATAGTTTCAAGTAAGCTGAATTCAACTTTTTATTTTACTATCATTCCATTTATACTCTTATGAATAAGATTCATTTAATCATCGGCCTTTGTTTAGTACTCCTATTCACTAGCTGTCAAACACATAAAGAACATCACGAAGAAGCGATCAAGTTTTTGGTCACCTCTCCGGCTAAGATGGACACACTGATCTCTAGAAATTATGTTTGTCAAATACATTCGATCCAGCATATAGAACTCCGCGCACTAGAACGGGGATATCTCGAAAAGATATTTGTAGATGAGGGTCAGTTCGTTAAGAAAGGACAACTCATGTTTCAAATAATGCCGAGGCTTTATCAAGCAGAATTGCAAAAAGCAGAGGCCGAAGCACATTATGCCGAAATAGAATACCAAAACACCAAGAAACTCGCAGATGCCAAAGTAGTAGCGCCAAATGAATTGGCATTGGCGGAAGCTAAATGGGCCAAAGCGAAAGCGGAACTTTCGTTAGCGCAAGTTCATCTTGATTTCACACAAGTTCGTGCGCCATTCGATGGTATCATGGATCATTTCCATGTAAGGCAAGGGAGTTTACTAGAAGAAGGCGAGCTACTAACCACGCTTTCCGATAATCACGAAATGTGGATTTACTTCAATGTGCCTGAAGCAGAATACCTGGATTACAAAATCAAGTTGAGTGAGAACGGAGAGAGCCCATTGAAGGTGAAGCTCTTGATGGCTAATAACAAGATATTTGAAGACCAAGGTGTTGTCAATACCATAGAGGCTGACTTCAACAATGAAACTGGAAACATCGCCTTCAGAGCTACTTTCCCAAATAAGAGGGGAATTTTAAGACATGGTGAAACTGGTAGTATACTCGTAGATGCGCCGCTCATAGACGCTCTTTTGATTCCACAGAAATGTACTTTTGAGATTTTAGATAAACGATATGTCTTTGTAGTAGATGAAGATGGTATGGTTAGGTCAAGACAAATAAAAGTAGGTGCTGAACTTCCACATCTTTACGAAGTAACGGGTGGTCTGAAAGAATCAGATAAAATCTTACTAGAGGGATTGCGAAAGGTCAGAGATGGCGACAAAATTGAGCAGGAGTTCTTGGAACCTTCTGTTGCGATTTCACAACTAGAACTCCACGCTGAGTAATCCTTTCACCTCTAATTAGTAGAAAACATGTTTTTAAGTAGAATAATACATCGGCCAGTATTGGCCATTGTGATATCTGTCGTGATCTTATTTGTAGGATCATTAGCTATCAAGACATTACCTATCTCTCAGTTTCCATCGATTGCTCCTACGACAGTGAATATTTTCATTGCCTATCCGGGTTCAAGTGCTGAGGTATTGGTGAATTCCACGCTTATTCCATTGGAGCAAGCAATAAATGGTGTGCAGGGCATGCGATATATTGCCTCTGATGCTACCAGTGCTGGTGAAGCCACGATTCGAATCATCTTCGAACCAGGTACAGATCCAAACCAAGCCGTAGTTCAGGTAAAAACACGTGTGGATCAGGTGATGCCACTGCTACCGCTGCTTGTACAACGTGAAGGGGTTATCATCACTCCTATTCAGCCAAGTATGTTGATGTACGTCAACCTCTACAGTACCAACAAGGACGATGATGAAAAATTTCTATACAACTATGCCAACGTAAGTATGATACCCGAAATCCAAAGGATTAAGGGTATTGCACGGGCTCAGATATTAGGTAGCCGTCAGTTTGCGATGCGTATTTGGCTAAAGCCGGATAGAATGCGAGCCTATAGAATCTCTGCGGAAGAGGTAATGGAATCTATGCTGGAGCAAAGCATCATAGGTCGTCCGGGTAGATTGGGTCAAAGCTCTGGTAAGCAAGCTCAGTCACTTGAATATGTGCTGACCTATCAGGAGCGGTACAACAAACCAGAGCAATATGAAGACATCATCATCAGGGAAAATGAAGAAGGTGAAATAATTAGACTAAAAGATATCGCTGAAGTAGAGTTAGGAAGTGAGTTCTTTGACATCTACTCCAACCTTGATGGTTATCCAGCAGCTGCTATTGTTTTGAAACAAACAGTGGGCAGTAATGCCTCGGAGGTAATTGCTGAAGTGAAATCCAAACTAAAAGAGATGGAAGAAAATTTCCCTCCTGGTATGGATTATAAGATTAGTTATGATGTTTCTAACTTCTTGGATGCATCCATAGAGCAAGTCGCACATACGCTTCGCGATGCCTTCATCTTGGTGGCACTTGTTGTTTTCCTATTTCTCGGTGATTGGCGTTCTACACTGATACCTATTATTGCTGTGCCTGTATCACTTGTAGGCACATTCTTTGTCCTTCAGATATTCGGGCTTTCTATCAACCTGATTACACTATTTGCCCTAGTGCTGGCGATAGGGATTGTGGTGGATGATGCGATTGTGGTGGTGGAAGCTGTTCATGCCAAAATGCATGAAAAGAACCTCACACCTTATGTAGCTGTGAAAGAAGTAATGGGCGAAATCAGCGGAGCTATTATAGCGATAACATTGGTTATGGTGTCTGTATTTATACCAATTGCATTTATGCCCGGCCCTGTTGGAACATTTTATAGGCAGTTTTCCATTACCATGGCGAGCTCTATCATCTTATCAGCGGTAGTAGCGCTTACCCTCACTCCTGTTCTCTGTGCGATGCTTTTGAAAAACACGCATGGACAACCGAAAAAGAAATCCATCATGAACAAAGCACTCGATGGCTTTAACAGTGGATTCGAAAAAATCACGGGTAAATACGTTAGCTTATTGAGGTTGATTGTAAACCGACGTGTTGTCACTTTCGGGATTTTAGCCGTATTTAGTATAGGGATCTACTTTGAGAGTCAAATTTTACCTTCTGGTTTTATACCAAATGAGGATCAGGGTACGATCTATGCTATCATTCAGACACCTCCTGGCGCTACGCTAGAGCGTACGAATCACGTAGCATTGGAATTACAGAGGATTTGTGAGCAAATAGATGGAATCGAATCAGTTTCAGCGCTCGCTGGATATGAGATCATGACGGAAGGTCGTGGCTCGAACGCTGGTACTTGTCTTATCAACTTGAAAACTTGGTCTGAACGTGAGCATTCTGTTCATGAGATAATGGAAGAGTTGGAAGAGAAAACCAAAGGGCTCGGTGCTATTATCGAATATTTCGAGCCACCCGCTGTTCCAGGTTTTGGTTCATCAGGTGGATTTTCCTTGAGACTTTTGGATAAAACAAACTCTACCGATTATCACGAGTTTGAAAGGATCAATAACAACTTCATGGATGCTTTGCGCAAACGTGATGAAATGACTGGTCTCTTTACCTTTTTTGCTGCTAATTATCCGCAATATGAGCTGGAAATAGACAATCAAGCGGCTATGCAGAAAGGCGTAACTATCGGTAAGGCTATCGAGAATCTCAACATCATGATCGGTAGTACCTATGAGCAGGGATTCATCAGATTCGGTAGATTTTTCAAAGTGTATGTGCAGGCTGGACCGGAGTATAGAAGATATCCTTCAGATCTGGAAGCGCTATTTGTGAAAAACGATCAAGGTGATATGGTACCCTACTCCTCGTTTATGAAAATAACGAAGAAACAAGGACCAAATGAAATCACTAGATACAACCTTTACAACTCCGCATCCATCAGAGGTTTGCCGGGTGAGGGATATACTACAGGAGATGCCATAGCAGCAATTCGCGAAGTTGCTGTGGAGACATTACCAAGAGGCTACGATATCGCATGGGAAGACCTTTCCTATGATGAAGCAAGTCGAGGAAACGAGGCGATTTACATTTTCATAGTAGTATTAATCTTCGTTTATCTGGTTTTGGCTGCCCAATACGAGAGTTTTCTATTGCCCCTTGCCGTTATCTTGTCTTTGCCTGTTGGTATTTTCGGATCGTTTGTCATGCTACAAGCAATGGGCTTAGCCAATGATGTCTATGCACAGGTCGGATTGATTATGCTGGTAGGTTTACTTGGTAAAAATGCGGTATTGATCGTGGAATTCGCGGTGCAGAAGCACAGTCAAGGCGCCACTATTTTTGATGCGGCAATTGAAGGCGCTAAAGTAAGGTTCAGACCTATTTTGATGACATCTTTCGCCTTTATCGCAGGTTTGATTCCATTGGTGCTTTCTCATGGAGCTGGTGCTGTAGGAAATAAGACAATTGGGTCTTCCGCTATGGGTGGTATGATCTTCGGCACGCTATTCGGAGTGGTAATAATTCCTGGATTATATTATGTGTTTGGAAAATTAGCTGAAGGTCGCAATTTGATTCATGACGAACATCAAGAACCATGGTCGGAAGAATTTGTACAAGTAACTCAAGATCAGGCGCAAATGATGGAAGAATTACAAAAGAGAAAAGCTGACGAGTTAAAAGAGCAAAAAAGAAAAGACGATGAGTAAAATAGTAAGAACAAAAATCTTAAGTCTGGTCAGTTTGGCTATTCTAATGGTCAGCTGTACACCAGAATTGAATGTATCTAAAACTGTAAATACAACTACTCCTGAAAGTTTCGGTGAGTCATTGGATACTACCAATACAGCCACAATATCTTGGCCGGATTATTTTACCGATCAGTACCTAATCTCTTTGATAGATACAGCATTGAAAAACAACCAAGAGTTGAATATCATGCTGCAAGAGATAGAAATATCTAAAAATGAAGTAGTGGCTCGAAAGGGTGAATACTTACCTCAATTAGGCGTAGGTGCTGGAGCTGGATTAGAAAAATCAGGGAGATATACACGTAATGGCTCGCTAGAAGCGAATAACGATATAAGGCCAGGAGTTGAATTTCCAGAACCACTTGGTGATTTAACAATTGGCGTAAACGCGACTTGGGAGATAGATATCTGGAAGAAGCTTCGCAATGCCAAGAAATCTGCTTACATCAAGTATTTAGCCTCTGTGGATGGTAAAAACTTCATGGTGACCAATCTGGTGGCTGAGATCGCTAACTCGTATTATGAGCTGCTAGCTTTGGACAATCGCTTGGCTATTCTAAAACAGAATATAGAGTTGCAAGGCAGTGCATTGGAGATTGTCAAACTCCAGAAAGAATCAGCTCGGGTCACGGAACTTGCGGTTAGAAGATTTCAAGGTCAAGTGTATTATACCAAGAGCCTTGAGTTTGAAATACAGCAGCAAATCATAGAGACAGAAAACAAACTCAACAAGTTGCTAGGTAGGTATCCTAAGCCAATTGAGAGAGATTCGGATGCATTTATTGATTTGGTACCTATGATGGTACAAAGTGGCATACCTTCTCAGCTTTTGGAAAATAGACCAGATGTAAGACAGGCTGAGTTAAATATGACAGCTGCCAAACTTGATGTGAAAGTTGCTAAGGCAAGTTTTTATCCAACACTTGGATTGTCAGCTGGATTAGGATTCCAAGCTTATAATGCTGCTTATCTTTTGACTGCACCTGAGTCATTACTTTATGGTCTAGCAGGAGAAATAGCTGCTCCTCTTCTAAACCGAAACGCAATAAAGGCTGCTTACTACAATGCCAATGCTACCCAGATACAGACGGTATATAATTACGAGCAGACGCTGATCAATGCCTATTTGGAAGTAGCGAATCAACTGGCAAAATTCCAAAACCTAGCAAGTAGTTATGAGCTAAAGTCACAGCAAGTAAAGGCACTCACAGAGTCTATTGAGATTTCGAACACCTTATTTAAATCTGCAAGGGCGGACTATATGGAGGTTTTGTTAACTCAGCGCGAAGCATTGGAGTCAAGGTTTGAGTTAGTAGAAACCAAGATGCATCAAATGAATACAAGTATCAACATTTATCGTGCACTTGGAGGAGGTTGGAAATGATCACAGGAATAATAGATATAAATCAAAACATCAAATTAGAAGCTTTATGAAAAAGGTAATTAGAAAAGCCTATCCTTTGGAGGTAAGCATAGGGCTCCTGTTGTTGATATTGTTTGTTTCCTTTTTTCTCTCCCGCATGCTTTTTATCATGCCTGTTGGAGCCAAAGAAGTTGGGCCGAATCTATATCTAGGCATGTTTCTAGCGAGTGCTTCAGTCTTGATTACTGTTTTAATTCTTGTGGAAGAATTTCTTTTTCCAACGAAGATCAAAGAGATTGATGGCGGTGTATTATTTAGAAACCATAGCACAAAGCTTAAAATGCAGTGGTTCATTTACCTGTGTATACCAGTAGCTTTTACTTTTATCTACTTGACATATGATGTCAATATCATCCGTTTTAGTGTTTGGGCGGCCATTTGTATCCTCGCTCCCATTGTTGGTAAATTGGTTTCAGGATTACATAATTACAAGGATTTCTTGAAGTTGACCCCAGAGGTTATTGCCTATAAAGACAATGAAAAAGAGGGAAATATGCCAATGGCCAGTATCGAAGGTTTAAGGATCTTAAAAGATGAAAGTAAATTTCTTCAAAAGTTAGAGATCTCATTGAAGGATGGCCGACAAGTAGTTATTGATATTGACAAAATGGAATTGGATGATTTCTTAGAAGCCATAGAGCAATATATCACCACTCAATACAGCAAGGTTCTAAAACATTCTGATGCTTGATTGTTAAGTGGACCCCATTTTAGAAAAGCCATCCTGTGACACAGGATGGCTTTTCTTATTGTAAAAAAATAAAAGTCAGACAGCAACATCTTCAATACCAAATTACCCGTTTGTAGGGTGTGATTTTGTCCAAAAAATATGAGACAATCAAAAACGACTATTACTTCATTCTAATATGAAATTGATTTTCAGATTTTTAATATTCGCTCCCCTATTTATTTACTCCTTGATGTCCTTTGCTCAGACAAGAGAGACTTCAAGAAATAGTGATATGTGGTTTTTAAATGACACCAAATACAACATGGGTGAACATTGGAGATTTGAAAATGAAGTGCATCTGAGGAGAACGTCTTGGCTAGCTGATGATAAACAAATACTTATACGACCATCAGTGAGTTATGCTATCAATCCAGCCATACGGTTTCATGTTGGCTATACTCACGTTGTAACTTATCCTTATGGAGATCAACCGGTGATATTGAAAACACCGGAGAACAATTTCTGGGTTCAGACTATACTATATCATGAAGTAGAGCGCGTGAAATTCTCCCATAGATATAGACTAGAAGAGCGCTGGATAGGACAAGCAGTAGGGCAGCAAGATGGTAGTTATGAAATAGATGGATCAGTGCATAAAAGCAGATTCAGGTACAGAATCACATGTACTAAAAAGATAGCTGACAGTAAATCCTATTTTATTTTTTTTGATGAACTTTTCATAAATACAAGTAAAGATGCAGGCCTAAATAGATTCGATCAAAACTGGGTTTATGGCGGTATAGGGTATGAATTCAGTCCAGCACTTAAGTTAGAGATGGGTTACATGTGGCAGCTTATCGAGAAACCTAATGGCATTCAATATGAATCGAATAATGTGATACATTTTTTTGCTTTCTATACGATAGCAAGTAAATAACAATATTACAATCCAGTCTTCATCTATGTTATGAAAATCAGCCGTTCATCTTTTGAATCATATCCTCAAAAAAAGAAAAAAGCCCAATTTTCAGCTAATTGCTAAAAAATCGGGCTCGTCTAAAATGAGTTTAAAGGATTAAAGTCCGGTAAACCTATAAATAGGTTCTAGCTGATCGATGTTGGTGTATTTACATTCAAGATCGATAATTCTCCCTTCTTCAAGAGAATATATCCATCCATGAATTTCTAGCTCACGATTTGCCCATGCTTTTTGGACGATAGATGTTTTAGCCAAATTATGTACTTGCTCAATCACATTGAGCTCCACCAATTTATTCTCGCGCTCTTTATCACTCTTAATCATAGATAGTAAGTCAAAATTCCTCTGATAGATGTCTTTGATAAATGCAAGCCATCGCCCAACTAAACCCACATGTGTAGTATCCATAGCTGCTTTCACACCTCCGCAACCATAATGACCACATACTATCACATGCTTTACATGTAAGTACTCTACGGCATATTGAAGTACACTAAGCATGTTGATATCTGAATGGATAACTTGATTTGCAATGTTTCTATGCACGAAGATTTCCCCAGATTCAGTTCCTGTGATTTCATTAGCAGGCACTCTACTATCCGAGCAACCTATCCAAAGAAATTCCGGTGCTTGCCCTTTTGCAAGCTTCTTGAAATAATCAGGATCTAGACTTAGTTGACGTTTCACCCATTCTTCATTACCCTTAATGAGCCTGCTGTATGATGCTTTCATTGTATTTGTATTTTCGATTGTCGACTTATAAAACTAATGAAAATGTGAGGACTCTTTCAAATTTCATTTGACCTCTCTTCTGAAGGGACATCAAAATCATTATTTCTGAAATTCTTAGAAAGCCATATACCTTTGCGTCATTCATCAATTTTTCTTTAAAATATGTCTGAGAACAATTCTCAAACACCACATCCTTCCGAAATTTCTGCCTGTATTGATATACTGCAAAGCTTGGTTGAAAATACGGATGCCTTGTTTGAGTTGCCCGAAGATCAGCGTATTGCTTTGATGAAAGCAGCCGGCGCCCTTACACGACCAAGTAGAGAAGAATTTGACAGACGTGGTAAGAATGCAAAAAAAGCCGCAGAGCGCAAACGAAGAGAGCGTGACAAGCACGCGCGAAAGCTTACAGGTATTCGATCGGCAAGAGAAACTTTGATTTTTGAGGCGCCCAAACAATTGGAATCAAAGGATCATTTGCCTCCAAAGTTGATATTGGAATCGCCACGGAACTGCTATGTATGCAAACGACTTTACACGGAAGTGCATCACTTCTATGACACTATGTGTATGGATTGCGCAGAGTTCAATTATCAAAAGCGATATCAAACAGCTGACCTCACAGGGCAAATGGCGGTGGTCACTGGATCGCGATTGAAGATTGGTTATCACATCTCCTTGATGATGCTCCGCGCAGGCGCCACCGTAGTAGCTACTACCCGATTCCCAGTGGATTCGGCTTTAAGATTTGCTAAAGAAGACGACTTTCAGGATTGGAGCGACCGATTGCATATCCACGGTTTAGACCTCAGGCATATTCCTAGTGTTGAGATTTTTTGTAATTATATAGAATCGCACTTCGACAGACTTGACATACTCATCAACAATGCTGCACAGACTGTAAGGCGCCCAGCTGGCTTTTATAAGCATTTGATGGACAATGAAAACAAGGCGCTTTCCGATCTTCCGAGTAACGCAAGGCAGCTTTTAGGACATCACGAAGACTGTATAGATCAAATTCGTGAAGTAGCGGGTCAGGCTGTCGTAAAAAACAAAAACCTTCCTTTAGCATGGCAATCACCCGAGGTGGGCATTGGACTCACTGCTTCTGCTAAGCTCTCGCAAATTCCATACAGTTTTGATCATTCTCTAGTAAGTCAAGAAGTGTTTCCAGAAGGGAAATTGGATGCAGATTTGCAACAAGTAGATCTACGAAAAACGAATAGCTGGCGCCTGAAACTTGGTGAGATAGAAACTCCTGAAATGGTTGAAGTACAGCTAGTTAACGCTGTAGCGCCGTTTGTGCTTTGCAATAAGCTTTCTAACATAATGCGAAAGGATAACACCGGAAAAAAACACATCGTGAATGTCTCTGCTATGGAAGGCAAATTCCATCGTTTTCATAAGGAAGATCGTCACCCACACACCAATATGGCTAAAGCTGCATTGAATATGATGACGCATACTTCAGCTTCTGATTTTGCTAAAGATGGCATCTATATGAATGCCGTTGATACAGGTTGGGTGACAGATGAAGATCCAGCAGAGCTATCACGCCTTAAGGAAGAGCTCCATGACTTTCAACCACCTTTGGACATTGTAGATGGTGCTGCACGCGTACTCGATCCGCTTTATGACGGAATCAATACCGGCAAACATTGGTGTGGTAAGTTTCTTAAGGATTACTTCCCAATCGACTGGTGATATGGCGAGATGGAAGTATTTCTATCTGATAAGGATTGAGTTTCTGGGGTTTAGATACCATGGCTGGCAAAAGCAAGAAGGCTTACGTAGCATCAATGGAATGATAGATAAAACCCTCCTATTCATCCTCAAACACGAAGATTTCAGGACTTTAGGTTGCGGACGCACGGATGCTAAAGTTTCAGCTATGGACTATGCTTTTGAGCTATTCCTGATGGAGCCTATTATTCCAGAACAGCTGCTCAAGCGTATCAATATTAATCTTCCTTCAGACATTCGAGCTAAATCAATTGTATCAGTTGATGAGAAATTCAATATTATCCAGCATGCCAAGCGTAAAGAGTATCACTATTACTTTTCCTTTGGGGATAAATCACACCCCTTTACTGCACCATTGGTTCGAGATTTCGGTCCAAAGTTGGATCTTGAAGCGATGGTTCTGGCGGCCAAAGTTTTTGAAGGAACACATCAGTTCAAAAGATATGTAAGCAAAGCCGCACCAGACACACAGTTTACTCGTACGATCATTCAATCAGAAATTGTAAAAAACACCTTCTTTTCCGCGAGTTTTCTACCTGAAGATACTTATGTCTACAAAGTGATTGGAATGGGTTTTATGCGATATCAAATTCGTTTGATGATGGGTGCGCTAGTAGATGTAGGTCGAGGAGTACTGAGCATCGAAGATCTGCAAAACTCACTATTGGTTACCGATTCACCGCCAATGCGGCATGTGGCTCCTTCATCTGGATTAGTTCTACACAAAATTGATTTTGAGGGATTAACTTAGACTACTGATTTGAATAGACTCAAAACTCCACGCAATGAAATTTATCACCCCTATCCTACTCTCCATTTTGGTAACTGCCTGTATGGAATACACTCCTAAATCATACGACACTTTTGAAGACTATCCAGCAGCATTAGATGCTTCACTTTGGCTGGGCTACAATTCAGAGCGAACCATTTTCTCACTTTGGTCCCCAGTAGCAAAAGCAGTAAAAGTGAATCTCTATAAAGAAGGTAATGGCGGTGAGAAACTTCAAGTGTATTACATGAGTCCTTCTGAGACCGGCATTTGGTCCTACACAGAAAATAGTGATTTGGCTGGGTATTACTATACCTATCAGATAAAAATCAACGA